>CANCQX010000078.1 GCA_947380375.1 Flavobacteriales bacterium | reverse complement strand
GCCATTCCCATAATCCCAACGATGGAAATGTTTTGCATTTCTACAAATTCATTTGATTCTAATATTTCTTTCGCCTCTTCAATGGATAACCCAAATTTTGTTTCTTCTTCAGCGATGTGAAATTGAAGCAAACAATCAATAGTTCGGTTATTTTTCTTCGCTTCTTTGTTTATTTCATTGAGTAATTTTAAACTATCAACTGAGTGAATCATTGCTACAAAAGGGGCTATAAACTTTACTTTATTCGTTTGTAAATGTCCGATTAAATGCCATTCAATATCTTTTGGTAGTTGATCGTATTTATCTACCATTTCTTGAACTTTATTCTCTCCAAAAATTCTCTGTCCTGCTTTATAAACTTCTTCTAAATCAGATAAAGGCTTCGTTTTTGTAACTGCTACTAGGGTTACTTCCGAAGGGATTGTAGAAAGAATGGCTTTTAAATTTTCTTGAATCATTCGTTGATATTGTAAATTGTTAATCCACTTCTCATTTTAGGTTCAACCCAAGTTGATTTTGGAGGCATAATCATTTGGTTATCAGCAACTCTTTTTACCTGATCCATTGAGACGGGATAAAGTATAAATGCTACTTTAAATTTTCCTTTTGTAATTTTATCTTCGATGGATTGGATTGATTCCGCACCACTTATAAATTCAATATTTTCATCCGTTTTTAAATCTTTAATACCCAAAATAGGATCTAAAACATAGTTAGTTAAGATTTCTGGATCTAAACATTTAACAGGATGTTCTTTTTTTATTATTTCCGGTTTGCAAGTCAATAAAAACCATTCGCCTTCAATACAAACCGTAATTTGATGTTCGACAGTTGGTTTTTGTTGTTTGTGAAGTTTCTCTATTTCAAAAGAAACATTCAATTTATCTAAAAATTCATTTTTTGAAAGTCCATTTAATGATTTTACAATTCTATTGAACTCTAATATTTTTAATTTACGCTCATCAATAAAAAAGGCTAAGAAAAAATCTTTGTTATTTAATTCTGAAATTCCATTTTCCTTTCTCAATTTTGTTAAAGCCGCAGAAGAAGCTGAACGGTGGTGACCATCAGCAATATAACACGCATCTATTTTTTCAAATGCATTTGTAACTTCAGTTGTTTCAATTCCATTTAAAATCCAAAGTTCGTGCTTGATTCTATCTGTTGTTGAGAATTCGTATTCTGGTCGTTTAGCTGTAATAATATTAATCAGCGTATCGATCTCATTTTGATGAGGGTAGGAGAGAAGTACAGGTTCAGCATTATAACCAACAATATCTAGGTAATTCGTAAACATTGCTTCTCTTGAAGTTAAGGTTGCTTCGTGTTTTTTTATTAGATCTTCCTCATACTCTTGAACACTCGCTCCAGCAATTATTCCTGTAAATTCCTGATTATCTTTGGTTTGTCTGTAAATATATAGCGTTTCTTTTTCCTCTTGGATTAAAATCCCTTCTTCAATGAATTTTTTATAGCTTTCACTTACAAGGTTAAATCTCTCGGGAGAATTTGGTTTAGTATTTATTTGACTTCCAAACTCAGGATTTATTATTCGTAAAAAGGTAAATGGATTATCTTCCAATTTTGCTTTTAAAACATTTTTTTTATACGAATAATAAGGACGAGTTGCTACCAAATGCACTTTGTCTCGAACTGGCCTTAAGGCCTTGAAAGCTTTTATTTTAGTCATATTAAATAAGATTCAAGATGAAAAGACCCAAGATTTTAAGACATATTAGGTCTTTTTGTCTTGAGTCTTAAAGTCTTATGTCTAAAATTTTCCAAATTTTGAAATAATCAAATCGGCTAATTCTTCGCCAATTCTATCTTGAGCTTCCAATGTAGCTGCACCGATATGTGGAGTGCAAGCAATATTCGGATGATTTAATAAATCTTTTCTTGGAGATGGTTCATTTTCATATACATCCAAAGCTGCAGCGGCAACTTTACCTGAATTCAATGCATTTAATAAATCTTCTTCATTAATAACTCCACCACGAGCTGAATTAACAATTCGAACTCCTTTTTTCATTAAATTGAATTCTTTTTCTGAAATTACAGCACTTCCATCAGCTTGTTTTGGAACGTGAATTGAAATATAATCTGATTTTGAAATTAATTCTTCTAATGATGTTGTAGTTGTAATTTCTACCGTTGTAGAGTTTGAAGCACCAATTGCAACTTCAATTTTCACTTTATTAGTATTTCTGTCTGAAGCAATTACATCCATTCCAGCTCCTAAAGCATAAGAAGCTAAACTTTGGCCAATTCTTCCGAAACCAATAATTCCAAGAGTTTTACCTCTTAGTTCAACACCTTTCGCAAATTTCTTTTTCAATTGAGAGAAATCTCCGTTTTCCATATTTTTGAATGAATCTTGAAGAGAACGAGATATTGAAAATAATTGTCCCATTACTAATTCTGCAACAGATTGAGAAGAAGATGCAGGCGTGTTTATAACTGTAATTCCTTTTTCACGAGCATAATCAACATCGATATTGTCCATTCCAACACCACCTCTACCAATTAATTTTAAATTTGGACAAGCATCAACCACTTCTTTTCGAACTGTTGTAGCACTTCGAACTAAAATCATTTCAATATTTTGAGAATTTACCTCATTAATTAAATCATTTTGTTCTACTTTTTCAGTAATAACACTATATCCAGCTTCTTCTAATAGCTTTTTACCTAAATCAGAAATTCCGTCGTTTGCTAATATTTTCATCTCTTAAGTTTTTAGTGATTAGTTTTTAGTGATTAGTTTTTAGTGATTAGCTTTTAGTTGTTAGAATAACAACTAAAAGCTAACACCTAATAACTAAAAATTATCCATTTTTTCTTCCAAATTCCTTCATTACCTCTACCAACACTTCAACACTTGAAACTGGAAGTGCGTTGTACATAGAAGCTCTATAACCTCCTGCAGATCTATGCCCAGGTAATCCTACGATTCCTGCATCTTTCCACATTTGATCAAATATTGGTGTTTTAGATTCGTCATTCAATAAAAAAGTAACATTCATATTTGAACGATCTTCTTTAGCTACCGGACCTCTAAACAAAGGGTTGTTGTCAATTTCGTTGTATAAAAGAGAAGCTTTAAGATTATTTCTTTCTTCAGCAGCTTTCACACCTCCATTTGCTTTTAAATTTCTTAGGTTTAACATAGAAACATAAACTGAGAAAACTGGAGGAGTATTCAACATTGATTCTTTTTCAACTTGTTGCTTTAAATCTAAATAAGTTGGCATAAAAGGAGAAGTTGATTTCCCTAATATTTCATCTTTCACTATATAAAGAGTTGCACCAGCTGGACCTAAATTTTTCTGAGCTCCTGCATAAATAATATCAAAATCACTTACATTTATTTCTTTAGAGAAAATATCTGAAGACATATCACAAACTAATGGAAGAGAAGTTTTAGGGAAATCTTTAAATTGAGTTCCGAAAATGGTATTATTAGAAGTGAAATGGAAATAATCTAAATTTGAAGGAATTTCGAAGTCTTTAGGAATGTAACTGAAATTTTTATCTTCAGATGAAGCAAGTGTATTTACATCAACTCCAACTTTTTTAGCTTCTTTAATAGCTCCAGATGCCCAAGTTCCAGTATTCAAATATCCTGCTTTTTTATTCTCTCTCATCATATTAAGAGCAACAATTGTAAAACCAAGTGTTGCACCGCCTTGAAGATAAGCCACTGAATATCCTTTAGGAACATTAAGTACTTGTTTTACTAATTCTTGTGCTTCATCCATTACTGCAACGAAATCTTTATGACGATGGGAAACTTCAAGGATTGATAAACCATTAAAATCAAGAACTGCATCAGCAGCTTGTTTGAAAACTTCTTGTGGTAAAATACAAGGTCCTGCTCCGAAATTATGTTTCATTATTTATGTTTTAAATTAATACCCACAAAGATGAGAAAAAAAGAAATAAAAGTTAGATGAATAATTTTTATTTATAAAAAAAGCTACCAATTGAGGTAGCTTAAAATTTATTCTTCTGTTGAAGTTTCTTCTTTTACTTTTTTAGCTGCTGCTGGTTTCTTTGCTGCAGGTTTTTTTTCAGCTTTTTTTTCAACCTCTGCTTTTACAGTTTCTTTGTTTTCAGCAGTTGCTGTTGGAAATGTAGATTTTTTCTTTTTTCTACTTACTCCGAAAGAACCAATCGTTCTTTTACCTTTTGCGGTTTTTTTATCTCCTCTTCCCATATGAATTGATGTTTAATTATCTATTTAATCTTTTGCAAATATACTATTCTATTTTAAGAAATAGCTAAAATTTTATCTCAAAGATGTTGAATTGATTTAAATTTAGATACTTTTCAAACGTCTTCTAAATTCTTCTTCCATTTCATTACCACTTCTTAATATTTTTTTACACCACTTTGTTTTGAGTAAAGTTTGTTCATTTTCATTTAATTTCCAATTAATCTCGCTCTTTTCTAAACGTTCTCTAAGTGTACTTAAAGCTAAGGCAACAGAAACAGAAATATTAAAGCTTTCAGTAAATCCATACATCGGAATTTTAACAAATTCATCTGCTGAATCAATTATTTCTTGAGAAATCCCTCTTCTTTCAGTGCCAAATACCAATGCTATTGGTTGTGTTAAATCTAACTGATGTATTGTAACATCTTTTTCGTGTGGAGTTGTTGCAACAATTTTATATCCTTTATTTTTCAATTTATTGATACAATCCATTGTAGGACTTTCTCCTTGATCATAATTATATAAATCTACCCATCTTCCAGCACCTAAAGCAATATCTCTTTGAATCTTGTACTGATTATTTTTTTCAATTGCGTGAAGTTCTTGAATCCCAAAACAATCACACGTTCGAAGCACAGCACTTGCGTTATGTTCTTGATAAATATTTTCTAAAACAACTGTTAAATGCTTTGTTCTTTCTTTTGAAATTCTTTCATACATTTCTTGTTTACTTGGAGAAATGATAGAATAAAATTCGTCTAATACCTTTTGATCGATATCCACTTTTTTGATATTTTATTTTTAATAATGAGTGTTTGATATTTTATTTTAAAAATATCATCTGAAAGAATATATAAAAACAAAAAAGGGAATCTAATGATTCCCTTTTCAATTCTGAATAAATGAAACGTATTAATTAACGTTTGCAGAAAGTTCAGCACCAGCTTTGAAACGAATTACGTTTTTAGCAGCGATTGCAATTTCTTTTCCAGTTTGAGGGTTACGACCAGTTCTTGCTGCACGATTAGATACAGAGAAAGATCCAAAACCTACCAATGAAATTCTGTCACCAGCTTTCATTGCTTCAGATGTTGCAGCTACGAAACCATCTAATGCTTTTTTCGCGTCAACTTTTGATAATCCAGATTGAGATGCAATAGCATCAATTAATTCAGCTTTGTTCATAGCTTAGTGTTTTTAATTTTGTTTGTACTAATTTTCATAGCAAATATATATGAATATCTATATCTCACAATGTTTTTTAATGAAAAAAAACGAGATTTGTTGAAAAACATACACATTTGTTGATAAATGTATCGGAATCACTCATAAACAATAGCTTTTTCGACAAACAAATGTATTTTATCGATTATTTTAAATTTCTTTGGAAAAGCTTTATTCATATGATATCTATGTTTTAAATTGAAAATTTAGCATCCATCATTTCCAAATCATTTTATAGAATTCCAGGTTGTAAACATTTTTTCTTGAGCGGGTCTATTTTTATCAAGTTCTCTTAATGGTTCACATTCTTTTAAAGTTTCAAAACAATCTTTTGGAAGGGTTTGATATAACGATGTTCCTTTTGTTTTCCATTCAATCATTTCGTCAGATACTTGTTTAATTATTTTAGCAGGATTTCCTACAACAAGACTTCTAACCGGAATTTTCATTTTTGCTGGAACAAAACAAAGGGCTCCAATTATCGATTCTTTTTCAATTTCAACATCATCCATTATAACAGAGTTCATACCTATTAAACAATTTTCACCAATAGTTCCTCCATGTATAATTGCACCATGACCTATGTGAGCACCCTTTTTTAAAAGTGTTATTGTTCCTGGAAACATATGGATTGTACAGTTTTCTTGAATATTGCAACCATCTTCAATAATTATTTGTCCCCAATCGCCTCGAATTGCAGCTCCAGGTCCGACATATACATTTTCCCCAATAATAACATTTCCAATTATTGCAGCCAAAGGGTGGATAAAACTACTCTCCTTTATTACAGGTTTAAAACCATTAAATTCGTAAATTGCCATTCAGATTTTTTATCAAAAATATATATTTTAACTAATATTTACGAAGATTTAACGTTTTGACTTCTAAAGAAGTTCTATTTTTGTAATTAAAAAAAATATGAAATGAGTTATTGTACTTATTGTGCTGTGTTAGAAAGTAATAATCATCATAAAATATATCATGATAATCATTATGGGTTTAAAATTGATTCTGATAATGAATTGTTTGGTAGACTAATACTAGAAATTAATCAGGCAGGTTTATCTTGGAATACAATTTTAGTTAAACAAGATAATTTTAGAAAGGCATTTGATAATTATGATATAGAACAAATTTCAAATTATGGAGACGATAAAATTAACTCACTTTTAAATGATCCTGGAATTGTTAGAAATAAATTAAAAGTAAATGCAGTAGTTTTTAATGCACGTAAAATACAAGATTTAAAAGTTGAATATGTCTCTTTTAAAAATTGGTTAGATAAAAATCATCCAAAAACTTTGGACGAATGGGTCAAATTATTCAAAAAGACATTTAAATTTGTAGGAGGTGAAATCGTAAATGAGTTTTTAATGAGTACTGGATATTTGAAAGGTGCTCATGATGAATCGTGTGAGGTATATCAAAAAGTTAAATCATTTAATTTAAATAAATAATGTTAAAAATAGTCTTGTTTTTCTTTTTTTTAGTTCAGATAGCTATCGTAATTGGACAATATAGTGTAAATGGAGGTCTTAGTACGTTGAAAGCTTTTGGAGATTCAAAACCTTATATTGGCTTTCATTTTGGGGGAGAATTTCCGCGTGATAATGAAACTTCATTTTATTTGAAAGCTGGATTTTATGCTAAAAATAAATTAGATCCTACCATTTATGGTTCGGCAACGTTACCTCTCCAGAATATTGATCCCAATGATTATACATCAAGATCTGTAAGTGGTGATAGTTATTTTAATTATACAACTGTTGATGGTGGTTTAAGATATTATATTTTAGAGGGTTATGATAGTGGTTTTGCTTTGTATGGAGGTTCTAATGTAATGGGAGTAATTAATAAAGCAAAAGTCAAATTGGATGATTATGATAAAACAAAATATAGATTAGAATCAGGTACATCACTATCAGGTAGCGTTTTGAATTTGGGAGTTGGTTTTAATGGTGGTGCAAAATATACTTTTGCAGGAATTGGATCAATATATGCAGATGCAACTTTTGATTATTTATTGATTGGTATTCCAAGTAATGAAACTGCTAAAACAATTGCATCTAATTTTTATTCTCCAATTATTTTTTCTTTCAACATAGGATTTAGAAAGGATTTCTATTAATCTTCCTATTAATAATAAGTGGATATTTAAATTTTAATCGTAAAATGTTCCTTTGTCTGTTGATGTCTAGGTAGAATTATTCCCATTCTAAATAAATCAAGTGAAACATGATAATATGGATCATTAACAATTGAATTCCAAGCTTCTAGCATTGAATCACTCCATCTTATATCGTCTAAAATAAATAAACTATCATTGTGTGTATGTGGCTTTAGCCTTTCTAAATAATCAACTAATGCTATTCCGTCGTGATGACCATCAATAAAAATAACGTCAAATTTATCTTCTGAATAATTTTCTAAAAAATCATCAAAGGTTGATAAAATAGAGTTTACATTAGTTGTATTTGTAATTTTAAAATTTTGTTGAGCTATCAAAAATGTATTTTCACAAGCTTCAATTGTAGTTATATTGGAAGATTTATTTCCTGCACTAAAATGAATACTACCAATACCTAGTGATGTTCCAAATTCTAAAATGTTTTTTGGGGTATAATAATTTGCTATAGTATAGAGTAGTTTGCTGTATTTACCTTTAGATGAGCTGTTTGAAAAAATAGATGATACGCTTCTTTGATCGTTAAGTTTCTTTGAACCAGCGCCAAAATCATTTACATTTAGTATTGTTTTATCTGATTTTAAATTTTTGAAAAGTTTTTTTTGTGAAGATATAAATTTTTTATTCATCTTTGTAGTAAGGCATTTGTTTACAAAGTCATAGACAAATGGTGAGTGAATTCCATGTCTTCCTTTTGCTTTAAAGCAATATTTAAAATATTCTAAAAGTAAAATCATGGTACAAAATAAACAAAACTTTAGATGAATAATACTATGGAAAGTTTGTCAATATCAAAAATTGAAGAACAAAAGAATAAAGTGATGGGGGCGCATCCTGAAGTAGATCTTGTTTCTCCTTGTAAATTAGGGGAAGGTATTTTAAAAATTTCGAAAAAAGATGAAAATTATTTGATTCAACTTTTTGAAAAAGAAATTTTTTCAACGTGTTTTTTTATTCCAGCTTCTGGATCAGGTTCTCGTATGTTTCAATTTTTATTTGATTTTTTAGATGAGCCGAATGAAGATAATAGAAGTAAAGTTGAGAAGTTTTTAAACCATATAACTGACTTTGCCTTTTTTCAACAATTACCAAATGAAACTCGTAAGAAATTAAAATCTCATGATTTAGATTTAGATGAATTTGTTTCTTTTTTATTGAATAACCATGGGATGGGCTATGGTGAATTACCTAAAGGATTAATTCCATTTCATAAAACAGATCCATTTATTTTAACTCCGTTTCAAGAGCAAGTGCTTCAAGGTATCAAAATGAAAGATGAAGATGTTAGTTTTCATTTTACGATTCAATCTAAATTTGAAAAAGCTATTAAGAAAGGTATTCTTCAAGCTCAAGGTTTAACTGGACAATCCTATGAAATTTCTTTTTCTGATCAGGATGTTTCTACAAATGCAATTGCGTTTATAGAAAATGGTGAACCTTTTAGGCGAGAAGATGGGGTTGTTTTGGAGCGACCAGCAGGCCATGGGGCACTTTTGGATAATTTAAATCGAATTGAAAGTGATCTTGTTTTTATTAAAAATATAGACAATATTCAGCATCTATCAAAATCAGATGAGACGATTTCAATTTGGAAATTATTAGGTGGAGTTGTTCTTGAATGTAAAAATGAAATAACACAATTGATAAATAATTCATCAATAGAAGGTTTAAAAAAGTTAAATGATCGTTTTGAGTTATTCGATCCAAATTCGATTTTAGATTTAGATGAACAAGAGATTAAAAATTTATTAAATAGACCAATTCGTGTATGTGGAATGGTGAAAAATGAAGGTCAACCCGGCGGAGGACCTTTTTGGGTAAATGATAATGGAATTGTTTCAAAACAAATAGTGGAAAAATCTCAAATTACAATGAGAGGAAAGCAATATCGATTGATGGTTCAAAGTACTTATTTTAATCCTGTTATGATTGTAGCTTCTATGAAAGATCAAAATGGCTATAAATATGATCTTCAAAAATACAAGGACGATTCTAAATTTTTTGTTGTTAGAAAAAAATACAAAGGACAAGATATATGTTTTACAGAATTACCAGGGCTTTGGAATGGAAGTATGGCTCATTGGAATACTATATTTGTTGAAATACCCTCAAATACATTTAGCCCTGTAAAAACAGTTCTAGATTTGTTGGAAGATGCTCATAAGTAGATTTTTGAGTAAATATTTCAAAAAAATACTTATTTTATTGTTGCTAAATTGATTTTAGTAATTTAAATTTCTCTAAATTTGCGCGCTTATCATATTAATAAATTAATAATATTAGAGTATGACAACATCAAATGATTATTTACCAATCCTGATACAAGCTGCTGTAGCTATAGCTTTTGTCGTGGCCGTATTAGTTTCGACTCATATTTTAGGACCCAAATTAAAATCAAAAACAAAAGATTCTAATTTTGAATGCGGTATAGAGTCAGAAGGAAATGCTCGTTTCCCAGTTTCTGTTCGTTATTTTTTGACAGCAATTTTATTCGTTTTGTTCGATGTTGAGGTAATTTTCTTTTATCCATACGCAGTAAATTTCAAAGCTTTACAATTAGAAGGACTTTTAGCAGTGATAATGTTCGTTGCTTTTTTCTTAATAGGATTTTTCTACGTACTTAAAAAAGGCGCACTAGAATGGGAGAAGTAAAAGTAGATACAAGTGTGGAAACGATCAATGGCCAAGGTTTCCAATTAACAATGCTTGATAAAGTAATAGGTGCCGCACGAGCAAATTCTGTGTGGCCTTTGCCATTTGCAACATCTTGTTGTGGTATTGAATTTATGGCTACAATGGGGAGTAATTATGATTTAGCTCGTTTTGGTATGGAACGTATGTCATTTTCTCCTCGTCAAGCAGATTTATTAATCGTTGCAGGAACTATTTCTAAAAAATTAGCACCAGTTTTAAAGAAAGTATACGAACAAATGTCTGAACCTAGATGGGTTCTTTCTGTTGGTGCTTGTGCTTCTAGTGGTGGTATTTTTGACACTTATAGTGTGCTTCAAGGAATTGATAGAGTTATTCCAGTGGATGTTTATGTTCCTGGTTGCCCTCCTCGTCCAGAACAGATAATAGATGGAATTATGAAAATTCACGAAATGGTTAAGAACGAATCACTTCGTCGTCGTAATTCTTCTGAATATAAGGAAATGTTAAGTACTTTTAATATAGAAGCAGATGGCGAGTAATTTAACAAACGAGGAAGTTTACGGAAAGTTAAAAGATACTTTTGGAGATAAAATCGGTGAATTAACTGCACCGTTTGATTTATTGACTATTGAAGTTCCTTCAAATGATGCTCATGCAATAATTGAGTGGTTAAAAAAAGATGAGCAACTACAAGTTTCTTATTTGACGTTACTTGGTGCTGTTCATTACCCAGAAGATAACGGTCGTGAAATTGCCGTTGTTTATCATTTACATAGTTTGGTCAATAATTTTAGAATTCGTTTAAAAGCGTTTATTTCTTTGGCTACCCCTGTTATTCCATCGATAACAAATTTGTATGCGGGTGCTAATTGGATGGAGAGAGAAACATTTGATTTTTATGGAGTGTTATTCGAAGGACATCCAAATTTAACTCGTATTTTGAACGAAGATTCAATGGATTATTTTCCTATGAGAAAAGAATTCCAATTGGAAGATGCTACAAGAGATGACAAAGACGATCGCTTTTTTGGAAGAGAATAAAAAGATACTGTTATGAGTAACGAAATAAACGAAAATATTAAGGAAGAGCATGATTTAATTCTATCATCCCACGAAACAATTGATGGTGATTTAGCTACTCTTAATTTAGGTCCAACTCATCCTGCAACTCATGGTATTTTTGAAAATATCTTGACAATTGATGGTGAAAAAATATTAGATGCTGTGCAAACAGTTGGATATATTCACCGTGCTTTTGAAAAATTAGCAGAACGAAGACCTTATAATCAAATTACAACACTTACGGATAGATTAAATTATTGTTCTTCACCAATTAATAATATTGGTTGGTGTATGACAATGGAAAAATTAATTGGATGTAAAGTTCCTAAACGCGTTGATTATATGCGTGTTATAATTATGGAATTAGCTCGAATTAACGATCATTTAATCTGTAATTCTGTAATTGGAGTAGATACTGGAGCATTAACAGGTTTTACCTATTTATTCCAACAAAGAGAAGCAATTTACGAACTTTTCGAGGAAGTGTGTGGAGCTCGTTTAACTACCAATATGTGTCGTATTGGAGGTTTTGAAAGAGATTTTTCAGAAACATTTAATAAGAAATTAGATAAATTTTTAATTGAATTTCCAAAGATTTTCAATGAATTTGATAGTTTGCTTTCTCGTAATCGTATCTTCATGGATAGAACGATTGGTTCTGGACCAATTTCTGCAGAAAGAGCTTTAGAATATTCTTTTTCAGGACCAAATTTGAGAGCGGCAGGAGTTGATTATGATGTTCGTGTAATGAACCCTTATTGTTCGTATGAAGATTTTGACTTCATAGTTCCAGTAGGTTCAAATGGAGATACTTATGATCGTTTCCAGGTTAGACAAGAAGAAATTCGTCAAAGTTTATCGATTATTAAACAAGCATTAGCAAAGATGCCAGAAGGGCCTTTTCATGCTGATGTTCCAGAGTTTTACCTTCCTTCTAAACAAGATGTTTATGAGAAAATGGAAGCTTTAATTTATCATTTTAAAATTGTAATGGGGGAAACTCCAGTTCCAGTTGGTGAAATTTACAATGCTGTTGAAGGAGGAAATGGTGAATTAGGTTTTTATTTAATAAGTGATGGAGGACGTACACCTTACCGTTTACAGTTCCGTCGTCCTTGTTTTATATATTATCAAGCATATCCAGAAATGATAAAAGGTCAAACAATCAGTGATGCAGTTTTGACTTTAAGTAGTATGAATGTTATCGCAGGCGAATTGGACGCATAGATTATATGATAAGTACACAAGAATTACAAGCGAAAAGACCTCCTTTTAGTACGGAAAAACTAGAAGAAGTTCAGGGAGTTATAAAACAATTCCCTGAAGGTCGTCAAAAAAGTGCAATCCTACGTGTTTTGCACATTGCAGAAGAAGAATTCGGTGGATGGTTAAGTCCTGAAACAATGGATTATGTTGCTAGTTTATTGAATATTCAACCAATTGAAGTATACGAAGTAGCTACTTTTTATACGATGTTTAATTTAGAACCAACAGGTAAATTTGTTTTCGAAGTATGTCGTACAGGACCATGTATGTTGGTTGGAAGTGATGATATTATTGAATACATCAAAAATAAATTGGGTATTTCTAAAATTGGAGAAACAAGTGCAGATGGTATGTTTACATTAAAAACTGCAGAATGTTTGGGTGCTTGTGGATATGGACCAATGTTACAATGTGGTAAGAAATACCATGAGTATTTAACTCCAGAAAAAGTAGATGCACTAATGGATGAATACCGTTCAAAATATTCAACTGAAAATAATTAAACTAATGGGAAGAAAATTACTATTAGAACACATTGACGTTCCTGGAATTGAAACTTTTGATGTTTACCGTAATCATGGTGGATACAAATCAGTTGAGAAAGCTTTAAAAACAATGTCTCCTCAAGAAGTTGTGGAAGAAGTTCAAAAATCTGCATTGAAAGGTAGAGGAGGAGCAGGATTTCCAACAGGAATGAAATGGTCTTTTTTAGCTAAACCTGAAGGTGTTCCAAGATATTTAGTTTGTAATGCAGACGAAAGTGAACCAGGTACTTTCAAAGATAGATATTTGATGGAAAAACTTCCTCATTTATTGATTGAAGGAATGATTACATCTAGTTATGCTTTAGGAGCAAATACATCTTATATCTATATCCGTGGAGAGTATTATTTCATTTTAGAAATTCTTGAAAAAGCAATTGATGAAGCATATGCTAAAGGTTTTTTAGGAAAAAATATTTTAGGTTCAGGTTATGATCTAGACTTATATGTTGCTCCCGGCGGAGGAGCTTATATTTGTGGCGAAGAAACTGCATTATTAGAATCTTTAGAAGGTAAAAGAGGAAATCCTCGTATGAAACCACCATTCCCTGCAATCAAAGGATTATATGGTTGTCCAACTGTGGTAAATAATGTTGAAAGTATTGCTGCTGTAGTTCCTATTATAAATATTGGAGCTGATGAATACTTAAAAATTGGTACTGAAAAAAGTTCTGGAACTAAATTAATTTCTGCTTGTGGAAATTTAGCTCGTCCTGGGGTTTATGAAATAGAATTAGGTTTATCTGTAGAAGAGTTTATCTACGGAGACGATTGGTGTAGAGGAATTGCAAATGGGAAAAAAATAAAAGCTTTAATCCCAGGAGGTTCATCAGTTCCAATTTTACCAGCTCATTTAATAACAAAAACAGCAACTGGTGAAACACGTTATATGAGTTACGAAAGTTTATCTGATGGTGGATTTGCTTCTGGATCAATGTTAGGTTCAGGTGGATTTATAGCATTTGATGAAGACCAATGTATAGTAAGAAATACTTGGAATTTCGCTCGTTTTTATTCTCATGAATCTTGCGGTCAATGTTCGCCTTGTCGTGAAGGTACAGCTTGGATGGAGAAAGTTTTAAGACGTATTGAGAATGGAGAAGGTAACATGCGAGATATCGATTTGTTGGCTGATATAAATAAGAAAATAGAAGGAAATACAATTTGTCCATTAGGTGATGCTGCTGCATGGCCAGTTGCTGCTGCAATTCGTCATTTTAGAGAAGAATTTGAATGGCATGTTACTCATCCTCAAGATGCATTGAAAGGCAATTATGGTTTGCTTTCAATGCCATCAATAACTTTATAATTATAGTACTATGGTCAAAGTTACGATTGATGATATAGAAATAGAAGTAGAAGAAGGTACTACAATAATGAATGCCGCTCGTATGATTGGTGGAGATGTTGTACCTCCTGCTATGTGCTATTATAGTTCACTTCCTGGAACTGGAGGTAAGTGCCGTACTTGTTTGGTAGAAATTGCTGCGGGTTCAACAAAAGACCCGCGTCCAATGCCCAAATTAATGGTTTCTTGTTCTACTCAGGTTCAAGATGGAATGATAGTTAAAAATAGAACAAGTGAAAAGGTTATTGAGAACCGTGGAGCTGTTGTTGAGTTTTTATTAATTAATCATCCATTAGATTGTCCCGTTTGTGATCAAGCTGGAGAATGTGATTTACAAGATTTAGGTTTTTCTCATGGTAAGGCCGGTACGCGTTATGAAGAAGAAAGAAGAACTTTTGATCCAATTGATATTGGTGAGAACATAAAACTTCATATGAACAGATGTATTCTATGTTATAGATGTGTTCATGTTGCTAATCAATTAACAGATCAACGAGTTCATGGTGCTTTACATAGAGGTGATCATACAGAAATTTCAACATATATAGAAAAAGCTGTAGATAATGACTTTTCAGGTAATATGATTGATGTATGTCCTGTAGGTGCTTTAACAGACCGAACTTCTCGTTTTAAAAGTCGTGTTTGGTTTTTAAATCCAATGAATGCTTCATGTGAGTGTACGAAATGCTCTGGAAAAGCTGTTGTTTGGATGTTTGGAAAACAAATGTATAGAGTTACAACTCGTCAAGATAAATACGGTGAAGTTGAAGTTGTCGATGGAAAACCAGAATGGATATGTAATGAGTGTCGTTTTGATAAAAAAGATTTAAGTAAATGGACAATTGAAGGTCCTCGTCACATAGATCGTCATTCTGTAATTTCTCAAGGACATTACGAAAAACCAAATCCGTTGAAAAACGCAACTAAAAATATAGAATAATGGATATAGGATTATTTTGGGAAAAATTAATTTTAGTTGTGGTTTTATTTGCAGTTTCTTTAGGAATTGCAATGTACTCAACTTATTTTGAACGAAAAGTTGCTGCTTGGTTTCAAGATCGTATAGGTCCAGATAGAGCAGGGCCATTTGGAATTCTTCAACCATTAGCTGATGGTGGAAAAATGTTTTTTAAAGAAGATTTTATTCCTTTCAATTCAGATAAATGGTTATTTATTCTTGCACCGGGAATTGCAATGTTTACTTCATTAATTACAGGTGCTGTTATTCCTTGGGGACCAAACGTTCAAGCATTTGGAAGAGATATTTCTTTACAAGTTGCGGATGTTAATATTGGAATTCTTTTCATAATGGGATTTGTTTCTGTAGGTGTTTATGGAATTATGATTGGAGGATGGGCATCAAA
>CANCQX010000077.1 GCA_947380375.1 Flavobacteriales bacterium | reverse complement strand
CAAAAAAATGATATTAGAGAACGAAGATATAAACCGTATTATCGAAATGGCTTGGGAAGACCGAACACCATTCGATGCAATCAAATTTCAATTTGAACTTTCTGAAGCGGACGTAAAAGCGCTGATGAAAAAAGAACTGAAATTTAGTAGTTACAAATTATGGCGTGAACGTGTAGAAAATTGCAAAACTAAACACGCAAAGAAACGAGTAGATGGAATCGATCGTTTCAAATGTAATTTACAACGTACAATTACAAATAATAAAATTTCCAAGAGATAACTTAAAATTTGATTGAAAACGATCTTTTAATCAATTTTATTTAATGAACTTGTGTGAACCATCACAATAAGGCATTTTTTTGGATAAACCACAAGTACAGTCATTTAAACCCTTTCCTTTGAGAATTAGAGGTATGCATTTTTCAATTCTTGATTCACGCGTTTTAGATTGTTTAGGAGCTGAAAAATGAAGATAATATGCTTTTTGTCTTCCAGGTGTTAATGCTTCAAAAGCAGCCTTTAAATCTAGATTTCCCTCTATTTTTTGTTGAAATTCTTCAGGGATATTAAATTCAGATGCTTTTTTAAATTCTACTTTCAAACCAGCTTTTTCTACTTCAATAGCTTCATAAATGTAGGCTTTCAAAACAAGTTCCATATCTATTATTTCTTGAACACTTGTAAATCGAATCTGACGACCTGATTGCGAATTTTCTGTTTGTTGAATTAAAATACCATTTGTATCATTTAATAAAGCACCTTTAAAAAATGCAATTGCACAGTATTCTTTAAACGAATGAATTAAAACAACATTATTATTTTGAAATGTATAACAAGGAACTTTCCATTTCAATTCTTCCGTCAGTTGACAATCAAGAATAATTTGTCTCAATTTGGTCAATTCTTCCTGCCATTTTTTGGCTTTACCTAAATATTCATCAACTTTTGGATTCATCTTAACAGTTCAATTTTTATTTTGAATATAATTAATGATTTAAAATATTTGAAAAATCATCAAGACAAAGTTATTTCATTTTTAAGAAGTATTCTAAAACTTTTAAAAAACCTAAAATAAAGTTACTTATATTCCTTAAAACAAAAAACTATCTGTTTCAAAGAAAAATTTAAATCCAAACCTTGATTAAAAAATACATTTTGAAAAAGATTTTTATTTAATCTCACCAAATAATTCTATCAAACGTTTTCTTCTAAACTCAAAAATTTCATTCAATTTAGGCTGAACCAAAATTGGGTTCATCAAACGACCTAAAGCACCAAAAGGTATTTTGTAATCTACTATATCTTCCATTTCTACACCACCAGGAATTTCCTTTAAAAAATGTTTATGGTGCCAAAGTGCATAAGGTCCAAAACGTTGCTCATCTACAAAATACTGCTTATCAACAACATGTGTAATCTCTGTTACCCAATTTGTTTTAATTCCTAAAATTGGAGTAACAATATATTGAATAATTTGTCCTGCAAACATTGGTCTATCAGCCCCAGAAAGAATATTAAACCCCATATAATCCGGTGTTATCACTTTTAAATTCTTTGGATCAGATAAAAAATCCCATGCTTCATTTAATGAAATAGGTAGATTTTGTTTGGTATGTAAACGATAAACTGTTCCTTTAGTTGAGAATTCTTTCATAATTAACAATTTTAAATTTTAAAACTTACAATTCCACAATCCAATTCTAAAACTTGACCAGAAATCGATTTTGACTTTTCTGACAATAGAAAATCTGCCATGTCTGCAACTTCATTCGGTTGTAAAATCTTTTTCATCGGATGCCTTTGAATCATATTTTCTATTGCTGTTTCATTTCTTAATAAATGTGCCGACAAATCTGTATTTGTAAGGGTCGGAGCAATTGCATTTATACGAATTGTTGAAGCAAATTCTGCACCTAAAGATTTAACTAAACCTTCAACGCCAGATTTAGCAACAGCTATGCTCGCATGAAAAGGCATTCCCAATTTAGCTGCAACACTACTAAATAAGAGTATAGAAGGATTAATTCCAGCTTTTAATTGTGGTAAATATTTCTGAATTACTCTAATAGCACCCAATACATTGATTTCAAATTCTGAGGAAAAATCTTCTAATTTCAATCGATTAAAAGGCTTTAAATTGATACTTCCTGGACAATAAACTAATTGATCAACTAATTCTAAATCAGGTAATTCATCTTTTAACACATCCAATTGGTAATGGGTTAAATTTTTATGTTCAAAATCTAACTCACTTCGACTAATTGAGACAATTAAATGATTTTCAATTTGTTGCTCTAAAATAGCTTTTCCTATCCCTTTATTTCCGCCAATTATAACAATCGTCTTCATAATCAAGCTTTCAAGTAATTTTGTAATTCTACAATTTTTTCAGAAGTATTAAAAACTCCTCCGTAATAAGCGGTAACTGTAGAAGAAGTATCGTCTTTTATTCCTCTTGAAGATACACACAAATGTTTTGCATCGATAATTACAGCAACATCTTCTGTACCTAATATTTCTACCAACTCTCTTCCAATTTGATTTGTCAAACGCTCTTGAACTTGAGGTCTTTGCGAAAAATACTGAACAATTCTATTCAATTTAGACAAACCAATTACTTTACCTGATGAAATATAAGCAATGTGTGCTTTTCCAAAAATGGGTACAAAATGATGTTCACAATTTGAATAGAAAGTAATATTTTTCTCTACCAACATTTGGTTGTATTGGTATTTATTTTCAAAAAGTGCAACTTTAGGTTTATTTAAAGGATTTAATCCAGAAAAAATCTCATCGACATACATTTTAGCAACTCTACTCGGAGTTCCTTTCAATGAATCGTCGGTTAGATCTAAACCTAAAACATCCATAATTTCAGCAAATAAAAAACTGATCTTCTCTTTTTTCTCTTCATCTGAAAGTACAAAAGCATCTGCTTTCATAGGAGTATCAATACCTGTATATAAATGATCATCCCCTATTTCTTCAATAGTAAAATCATTTATAGTAGTTTTCTCAGTAAGGATATTCAACATAGTTTCTTGGCGTTTCATACAATTTAATTTTTAGTTCTAATTCTGAATCAAGTTGAGATCTCAAAATCTCATAAATTATTTTCGCAACATTTTCAGTTGTGGGGTTTATATCTTTAAAATAAGGAACATCCAAGTTTAAGTTTCGGTGATCAAAAACATCTAAAATCTCCTTTTGAATAATAGCTGATAAAATTTTTGTATCAATCACATATCCAGTTTCAGGATTACAAACACCAATAACTTTAACTTCTAAATCATAATTATGACCGTGGAAATTAGGATTATTGCATTTTCCGAAAACTTCAGTATTTTGCTCATCCGTCCAATTATTATTATGTAAGCGATGAGCAGCATTAAAATGTTCACATCTTACAACAGCGGTTCTATTTAAATTTTTAGAAATCATTCTGTTTAATTATTTATTGATAAAATTAAACAAAATAAATCAATCAAAATATATTTTGTTTAAAAAAAAGTTAAAAAAGTTAAACAAATAATTAAAACTATAAATCAATCAAATGTTACAAAAGTCTTAAACGGAATAGACTTTCTTCAATTAAGTAATTTAACTAACTTTGCAAAAAACAAATTAGATGACTTTTTTTAATCGAAATATGATCATATACAAAACTCCAGCAGAAATTGAGATAATGCGCGAGGCAGCTCAAATTGTTAGTCGTACATTAGGAATTCTTGCTTCGGAAGTGAAACCTGGTATAACTCCTCTTTATTTAGATAAAATTGCAGAAGAGTATATTCGTTCTCAAAATGCTGTTCCTGGTTTTTTAGGCTTATACGGATTTCCTAACACACTTTGTATTTCGATTAATGAGCAAGTTGTTCACGGAATACCTTCCAATAGAATTCTAAAAGAAGGAGATATCATTTCTGTAGATTGCGGTTCTAAATTTGAAGGCTTTTATGGTGACCATGCTTACACTTTTGAAGTTGGTGAAGTGACACCTGAAGTGAAAAAATTATTGGAAGTAACGAAAGAATGTTTAGACTTAGGAATTGAACAAACTAAAGTCGGAAACAGAATGGAAGATATTGGTTGGGCAATTCAACAACATGCTGAAAAACATGGTTATGGTGTTGTTCGTGACTTAGTTGGACATGGATTAGGAAGAACGATGCACGAAGATCCACAAGTTCCAAATTATGGTAGAAGAGGAAAAGGTAAGAAAATTCAAGAAGGTCTTACTATTGCTATTGAGCCAATGATAAATCTAGGAACAGAGAAAGTAATAACTCTTTCTGATGAATGGACAATTGTTACAGCTGACGGAAAACCAAGTGCGCATTTTGAACACGATATAGCTGTGGTAAATGGAAAACCTGAAGTTCTTTCAACTTTTAAATATATTGAAGAAGCTTTAGCTAAAAAATAAATGACTCAAGAAGGAAAAACAGTAACATTAGCCAGTACAACTGTATTTATGTACGGTTTGGTTAGTTACTTACAATTTAATCAAGTTATTTTTCCATTCCCTTTGAATGAAATAATATTCTTAATTGCAAGTGTATTATTTGCTCGAATTCATTTTAAAAATAGTCCTAAAACAATTTCCTTAATAATTGCATTAGGACTTTTAAATGTTCTCTCCTACGAGTTTTATTGGAATATTTTCCTTTCTAATGATAACATGATTTCGTTTTCAAAAAGTAGCGCAACCGATATTTTTAAACTATTTTATTACATCGGATTAATCGCATGGATAATCAGCACTTTTAATGAAATAGAAATAAATTTTAGAAAATACTTTTCGTTACTCCCTATTACATTATTGTTAACTGGAAGTATTTTTAGTGAAGAACTCACCCCCTTCTATTCTCAAATTATTATCTTATTGAGTATCAGCTTTGTATTTATATTCGTATTTTCAAAATTAAAACAATTTCCAATCCACTATTTGTGGATACTACTTTTCATATTAGAACTCACAAAAGTTTGGTCTTTAGCTAGTTTGAGATAATTATTTAATTATTTTGAATAATATTTATAAAAAAGCATTGATAAATGGATGCTTTTATTAATTTTGCACCTCGTTCTTTACACAAGACGTCCGGAGGGATGGGTGAGTGGCTAAAACCACCAGTTTGCTAAACTGACGTACGGGTAACTGTACCGCGGGTTCGAATCCCGCTTCCTCCGCTTCATATTTTATTAATATTGCTTGTATATTAATAAAATTTAAGTATCTTTGCACACGCTTTCTGAGAAACGTCTCAGAGTTAAGCAAAAATAAAAACTGAAAGAAATTTCGGGGTGTAGCGTAGCTCGGTTATCGCGCCTGGTTTGGGACCAGGAGGTCGCAGGTTCGAATCCTGCCACCCCGACAAGGGGAATGAGCGATCATTCCCCTTTTTTATTAAATTTCAAACGGTTCCGTAGCTCAGCTGGATAGAGCAGCTCACTTCTAATGAGCAGGTCTTTGGTTCGAATCCAAACGGGATCACTTTTTTTACACGAAACCCCTTGATTATCAAGGGGTTTCGTCGTTTTAAGACCTTCAAGGGTAAACATAGGGTAAACATTTTGTTTTTCTTCGTATTATCGCACCTTAATACTTTATCCATACAGTATCTTCACTTATACCTAATAGATAAATCGCAATACACTATTTATATCAAGTCCTTTGTGAATGCAAAATTCATAAATTGTTACATATTCTTCTTTTGACTTTCCCAATTTCAATTTTATATCTCTAATTATCTTTCGGCAAGTACTTTCACTTTGCCCTGTTATAAATTGTATATCCTTTGGGTAAATTACTACTCTCTTTAATTGTATATCTGACATATTCGGCGAAATTGTTTTAGAAATTCTTACTTTATTGCAAGATACAACTTAATTAGTTAATTTCAATATTAATTAATTGATTATGAGGTATTTAGTTTCTTTTTCTTTCTTTTGTTTGTTTGTGACTTGTTTTAGTCAAAAAACATACAAAGTTATAAGTGTACATGATGGTGATACATTTGAAATCATTAAAAATGGTAAAAGACAATCTTGCAGGATTGCAAATATTGATGCACCTGAACTAAAACAAAGTTTTGGTATCAACTCTCGAGATAGTATTAGAAGTTTAATCTTAGGCAATGAAATCATTATTGATTCAATTGGAACTGATATCTATACTCGAATGATAGTATCTGCTAAAGTAAAAGGTCACCGTTTAGATAGTTTAATTATTCAAAAAGGTTGGGCCTGGCATTATTCAATTTATTCAAAAGAAAGTTTACTTGCTGATTGTATGAAATCTGCTATGTCTCAAAACTTGGGTTTATGGTCTTGTGGGAAACAGAATGTTTGCCCCCCTTGGTTATTCAGAAAATATAATCTATTGAATAAAAGTAAATATTGTAAAAGTTGTAATAATAAATAATCTATAAACTATGGCAAGGCAAAATGGTCTTTTCAAAATCAAAGGGACGTTAGATAACGTAACTTTCTACAAGTCAGTCGATGGAGACTTGGCAAGAATGAAAACAAGTGTTGATAAAGACAGAATAGCTAATGATCCTGCTTTTCAACGTACTCGTGAGAATGGTGCTGAATTTGGAAGTTCTGCGAAAGCAGGAAAACTTACAAGAGATGGACTTCGACCAATTGCATTAAATGCAACTGACAATCGTGTGGTTTCTCGTATGACTAAATTAATGACTGAAATTAAAAATTTAGACACTACTTCAGTTAGGGGAGCTCGAAATGTTGGGGTTGCTATGGCAAGTGCGAATGCGAAATCCTTGTTAAAAGGTTTTGAGTTCAATTCAAGTGCATTGTTAAGTAGTACGTTGTTTAAACCGTATTCGATTGTTACAACTACGGGAGTTATTACTATCACTGGTGTTATTCCAATTAATGATGTTGTTTTTCCTTCAGGTGCAACTCATGTAAGTTTTACCGGTGCTTATGCAAATATGAACTACGCAACAAATGTTGTGGATTTCAAATTGACAAACGTTCAAAACGTTGCTATCAATGGAACTGCTTCAACAATCACATTGACACCTACTGCTGTGCCAGCAGGGACAGGTGCTAAAGTGTTTTTATTAAAAATGGAGTTTTTTCAAATAATCAATGGTGTTCAGTATAGCTTGAAGAATGGATCTTACAATGCACTAAAAATCATAGAAGTTCTTTAATGATGATAACAGAGGATAAAAAGAAAAAACCATTTTTTAACGCAGGTGCAGAATTGTCAGCAAAAGTGAATTTCACTCAATCAGCTGATACGGAAAATTCAACGATCTATAGAATTTGGTTATTTGTCAAGTCTAAATTGTTTTATCATAAATCAAAAGATTAATGATTTATCAAGTAAAATTTAAAGGTTGCCCGAAAGAGCAACCTTTTCTTGTTTCAGCTAATTAATTCTAACATCAATACTCTTTTCAATTGCTTCATCAATTCAAGTTGCTTTAAAAGATTTAATCTGTTTTGCTCAATTTTATGAACCTTGTTAATATGGTTTTTAAATTTATCGGGCTTCTCTCCCATTTTCAAAAGTGCATCATATAAAATTGATTTAATGTGGCGAATATGAATAAAGGGAATGACTGAACCAACAAGATGTTGATCAAATATTTTTCCTTGCCACAATCCAAACATTAACCAATGTAATTGATTTTTTTCTTCTTCACTTTGACAAGTGCATACAAAACAATTAGGACAAGGATTTTCTAAAGGTTTTCCGCTGTTTAACCCCTTATTTAAGATATAGAATTGAAATCCTTTGTATTCTTTATCTGAATTATACGTAGTGATATTAAAATCTATCATAACTATCAGATTAAAGTTTGTATTTAGTTGTCTTCGCAAATGGAAGATGATTTAAAGCAAAATATTGAAGGTTTATAAACATATTCCTTCTATTACTTGCTTCTAATTCATCAATTTGAGAGCACATAAATTGAACTTCTTGTAATAATTCATTTCTTGTGAGTCTTAAAAGAATGCTTTTAATAACTGCTGGATTTGTTCGATTGTACATATTTATTTGTTTAAAAATTATGTCCTTTCGTCGCTTTGCTCCGCCCAATCATTTTTGAAGAAAAAGAGAAAAAACCGAAAAAAAAGAAAAAAGAATGCCTTTTTTTTGGGGAGCGAAGGAATGAAGACAAGCTTTTTGACAAAAAAATACTACCCGACTTATAGTATTGATTTTAAACGTTATAGCAAACTAATTTTATTGTAAAAATTGAAAGGCGAAAGATGAATTGAGGGTGGAGATTATTTTGACAAAACCCGTAGGGCTTGAACTTGACGAAATGACATAGCGACCTATCTTTGCATTCATTTTTTATTTTTGATACCCGAAGTGTGAATTTAAGTCCACCGATAAACTGAGAAGATGTGAGATTTTTTTCTTCAATCGAAGTGATACTATTTTTAAATAATCTACGAGGCTATGCCTATCAGAATTGTGGCAAAGGAGTATTGCGACTGCCATTGTTTATTGAGACTAATCAGAATACAAATAAATGACAGATTAAAATTGAATTATAAATTAAAGAAAAGGAAATAGTGCCTACAGCAGGATTAGGAAACATGGGGAAATGAAGGATCTAAGGAAAGAAAGTAAAATCATTGAACAGATTGAAAAACCTAAACCGAAGTATGAATTATTTTCCCCATGTGTACGTCGAGCCGTCTGCGAGTTGAGCGAAGGTGGGAATGGAGAACAGCGACGATAAAGGAGTTGTGGGAATGACCTATGCAGAATGCACGAAGGTTTGGCGGATTTTTTGAAACTTCGAAGCAATATCTTAAAAGCAAGTGTTTGATTGAAAGAAGTGTAGGAACGGAACGGATTGAAAGAACACTCTTGCAGACTTGCCGAAAACTTAAAATCGAAGAGAGTATTTTAATGGCTTTTGCTGATTGAAAGAGGGACGAGAGAAAGAAGTAATTGCCAACTAAGATGAACTCTCAAAAAATGTGACAAACCTGAAGCCTGAGCGATTTAGCAGGCGAGCCTAACACAAGCAACTATATACCCCCAATTAAAAAACTGCGTAGCAAACCATATTGGGGTTTGGGGGGATGAAGTAGTTGCGACTGACGACGTATGAGGACGTTAGAAAAATAACTAATGGAATAGCGTAGTGAGGAGTTTCGACGAATAGCTATGGAATGATAAAAGCAAGGGCGAAGAGAAACGAAGCTCTGTATTACCCTTGCTTTTAAGTTATTTTTGTAAAAGGACGAAAAGAAGGAAGACCATATTTCCTTTTCTTTAATTGACCGATAATTTTTAATGTAACTCTAAATCGATTTCTACTGAAAAATCAAAATCAATCGTGTTTTGAAAGATGATTTTGAAGGTTTTATAAGATTTTACTTCTGTATTCGACCCAATTTGAAAAGTTTCATTTCTTATTTTTTGATTCAAATTAAATTGCTTTAAATTCTTAATTAGAGTGTTTTTATATTTTAAAAGCGATTCTTAAATCGAAATAATAATCTTCAGAATGTTTTTGTGAAAACCCTTCCTTTATTCTTTCATTGATCCAATATTTTTTAGCTTTATCATATTTTTCAAAAGAGTTGTTTTTAATAATCTCTTTACTTTTTTCAAAAAATAAATCTGAGGGATATAATTTTAGATTCTTTAATGAATTTATATTTTCGATGTCGATTATTGACTGTTGCTCAAATGTTTCATTAAAATCTTCTTCATTAATAAAAATGCAAATTTCAAAACTACTACCAAAGGCATTTTTATAAGTAGAAAACCAGCCTTTCAATTTATCTTCCTTTAATCTCTTGATTAATTGATTACGTTTTTCAATATCTAATTTTATTGATAAATCGTCCAATTCTTCTTGAAAGTATTGCTTGTAAATTTCAGAAATTGAAGATTGTGGAAAGCTGTATTCATTAATGTTTTTTACCATAAAAAGAATTTCAATTTCTTTTTTAGTGACCCATACTTCTTTATCTTTTAGGGGATTTAATGCGTTAAAGATCCAATGTTGCAAAGTAAAATATACTCCATTTTCAATTTTAAAATCACCGCTCCTGAATAAAACAGTTCCTTCAGGAATAGTACAATAGCCATATTTATTAATTAGTTCACTCATATTTCAACTTTTTTTGGTTGATGAAATTCAAACATAATATCAAGATTTTTTAAACTATTGAATAAGTACAATCATGATTGTATTTTACTTCAAACCCTTTATCTACCAAATTTACCCCATCTCGGTATAAATTAATTTTCAGAATTTCCTCTTTAGTCATTGTGTTTATGAATTATGAACAACAATTCTTTCTGAAAGTACTTTTTCCATTGATACACCATAGAAATTAAACCAATCTGTATCTGTTGTGTTTTCTCTTTCTATAATATCAATTTTGGTAGTTTCTTCAGGTAATTTTGGAAAATACAATGTATAACAATGTAATACACTTGCTCCTTTCAGGTATGTTTTTATCGGAGCGTAAGTAATGTTTTCAGCACTTACTAAATAGTATTTTTCTGAACTGCCTACTGGACGAATAAATGTTGATCTATCAATTTGTACCCACCAACCTGCAACATACTTTTTACTTGGTGCATAGATAAAATCAATTCTTGTATATTCATTGGTTTGTTCTATTCTAACAACTTCAGTAGTGGTTACTGTTTGATGTTTTACAATCGGATTAAATACTTGAAGGTGTATTTTTTTAATCTCTTTTTCTACTATAACTTCCATGTTTCTAATTTTATAGAACAAACATAGAATAGTAAACAGTAATATATTTGACGTTTACTTTCTTATTGAAATTATTTTTTTAATTCGATTAAATCGGATTTTTTTATTTCAATATTGTAGTAGTTAAAATCGGTTGGTTCACCTTTATCCGCCTCAATCATATCCATTAGGCAGTCCTCAATTTTTATCGGTGGAAAAATCAGACTAAAATAAAGCCAATCCTTTTTAGTTTCGAAATCGTGCTTTTCTGGAGCAATTGGTATATTGATTGAATTTGTTAATGTCAAACGTTCTTGATTTGTATTCACTTTTATATATGTAATAGGGGCAATTTTTACCCAACCACCTTTTACATAGTAATCTGTTGTTTGGTATCCAAAATCAATTTTAGTGTATTCGTGATTGAATTCAATTCTTAATAATTGAGGTCTTCCAACACTAGCTTCGTATTTAGGTTGGTTTAATAGGTAACTAACCTTTGTAGATTTGTTCATATTGAAGCGCGATTTTATGATGTTTACTAATTTCTTGTTGAATCCATGATGGATTTTTTACAACAAGTTGATTACTGTATGATAAAAAGAAATTTATTAGTTCACGACTAGGAATCAAATCTAATGTAAAAACAGCATGACCATAAGATGTTTGTTTTATTCTTTGTTGACTATTATGTATTGGATGAGCATTTAAATAATCGGATAAAAATGGATTAACAATGAATTCAATTTTTTGTAAACTTTGATTTTCTATTGGATAAACACCGTAAATATTTTCAAAATAATGATTTAATAATTCTAAATCGGGAGTAATAAATGTTCGTTTCAATAACAGTGGTTCATATATTTTATCTAAACCAAAAATTCTTTGTTCTTTATGGTTTTCTGAAAAACCGAGTAAGTACCAATTATTTTGAAATTCCTTTAATAAATAGGGATGAACGATTATCGAATTAAATATTCTTTTTTTATATGAATAGTGAATGAAATTTACAGGTGTTTTTGTATTTGCTGCATTTAAAAGAAACTCAAAATTTTCAAATCCTTTATGATTTGGAGCTGTATCAGTTTGAATAATTTTCCTTTTGTTTTCGGTAAATTGTTCATGAACAGAAGCCAATACTTTTTCAATAGCTAAATTGAAATTTTCACTTACTCTTGTACCTGAAAAATTCGAAAGAACGTCTACTGCTAATTTTAATGCTTCAATTTCACTCTCTTTAAGTGCAACTTTTTTAATAGAAAAGTCAGGTTCACTGTAATAATATCCGTTATAGCTTTTACTGTATTTAATCGGAGCATCAAAACCTAAACGATCGTCTGTTTTCATTGCGTTTATATCTTTCAATATAGACGATTCGGAAATTATAATATCCAATTTTCTTTCACATTCCATTCTAAGGAATTCCAAACTTGGAAATGGATGCATTTTGTTTGTTAAACAAGCATCTATAATATTGTACCTTAAATATGGAATTTTCGAAAGTGACATTTTAAAATTATGTTTTTTATTTCCTTTTCTTATGATTACCGATAAATTTTATTCTATCTCTAAATGAATTTCAACTGAAAAATCTAAATCAATCGTGTTTTGTAAGATTATTTTAAGTGTATTAAAATATTTTAATTCTGGATTTATTCCTATTGTGAATGATTCATTATTTATTTGTTGATTCAAATTAAAAGTTGGGCTTTTTTGAAAAGGATCTATTTGTAAATGAACAGGAGTTGATAAGGTTCTTGAGTCTATTATTTGATTTGACTGTTCTATAAATATAGGAAAAGATAATTCAGCTTCTATTTTTATTTTTGGAATGATAACCACCCAATTTTCTTTTATTGTTTCATTAAAATTAACCGAAACAGATTTAATTATGATTTTGCTTTTTTCTGATTCAAGTGTTAATTTAATTGTATTATTTTTATTATCAAGTATATATTTTGGCATAGGTATTTTATTTAAATGCTAAGTTTAGCTCTATTTCCTTTTCTTAATTTTCAATTCCAAGATTGATTAAATCAAAAAACATAAGTCTTGTTTTAAGCTCATTACTTATAGTTAAACCCATATGTTCTTTTTCTTGTAACTCGGTAGAAAATAAAAAGTGAAAATTATTTTTTAAATAATAATTTAAAGCTTCTTTCGTATTATAAGAATCAACGACAATAAATCTACATCCAGTTTTATTATCCTTATCTATGAACCAAGATTTAATGAAATCCATTAACTCAGTGCCAATACCTTGACGTCCAAAATTTTTATTTACACCTAAACGACCGATTAAAACTGCTGGATAACTTTTAAATTGTTTTTGCCTTGGAATAGATTTATTAATATGTCTTTTTCTATTGTTAGGTAAGGTATTTACTTTGATACTATCATTTGAAATTGTAAAAGCACAGACGATATTTGTATCATCATCATCCAATGTAAAACAATAAGATTTACCAAGTAGGTCTTTTGAATAATTCAAACAATCATTTTGAAAGAAATCATTTAAATCAGAATTATCACATTCAAAACTATTGGAAGATTTAATTAATTCTTCTGTAAAATTTTTAAATGAACATTTAGACTCTAGAAAATCCACTTATTATTATTTCAATTTTGATTTTTCTAAGATGTTTTTCGCTGATTTTACTTGAGAAGAAAAATTAACAACAACTGTTTTTTTAGATGCATTATCAGCCATAACAACAAATGATTTTGCACTTGAATTGTTTAAAACAGGAATATTTTTTATTGTTATTGCCATAACTTGTTGTCTTTTAGCGGGTGCAAAGATAAACTATTTAACAAATATAAACTAATATTCTGTTTAAAAGGTACTTCTCTAATTGTAATTTAGTGAATTAATAGTTAAAAAAATATAAATTAACTTAAAACTCTACAACTGTCTAATTAACTCCTTAGCCTTATCCAAAGTATATGCATCAGCAACAGAAGCTTTGTCGAATATCATTAAATACCTGAAGTCTTTACCTGCTAATTCAGCCCATTTATTACCTAAACGACATTTTGCTGAACTATCTGAATTATCTCGGTCGTCCCCTTTTGTTTCTAATAGTAAAATTTTACCTGTTTTGGTAACTGCTATAAAGTCAGGGTAATGATTGGATTTGTATCCGTTAATCGCAAAACCTTTACCTCTTCCTAAATTACGATGCCAAAATGCAATGTTTGGTAAACTTGAAATATCTGTTACTACGGAAATTTCAAAATTGTTCATTTCTCCTTCTCTTTCGTATAATGAATTACTGATTGATGGACCTAACTTACCGGGTACAATCATTTCTGAAAATTTCCACTTTGGTTGTGTAGTTATTCTTCCAATTGTAACGAAGTCTTTAAATTGATTTTCTGCATAAACATCAGCTAATGAACGAATTTTTGCTTTTATCTTTTCAGAATAACTATACTTTCTTGTTAAGATGTCTTGCAATTGTTCTGAACTTAAACTACTTAAAATACGTTCTACATATAATCTAATTTCTTGGTCTGATATTGGGTACAAATCTCCAACCAACTTAACAATTTGGTGTGCAATGTCTTTTATTTGATTTTCTTTTGGTTTTGCTAAAATGTATTCCGTAATTGGATCTCGAACAACTTGGTCTTCAATTTTAGTAAAACGTGGAGTATACTCGTTTGTTTTGATTTGCTCAATATCTACTTTGTATAAGTCTGAATTTATTCTATCAAAATCTATATTTGAATCTGCTGCACTAAGTTTGAAATTCTTTAGTAAAGATTCTTGATTTAATAATACGTTTTCTGAGCCAAAAATATCATTCAATTTTGTTTCTAAAATAAACTGAGGAAACTCTATTGATAAAGCTAGTTCTTTATGCGTATCAATAATTTTATAACGTTTTACTTTTTCTCCCATCTCTTGAAATATATTTTCATCTACTGGTTGTTTTTTCTGTTCTTCAATGACTTGATCCATTTCTTTTGTCTCATCTTCTGCAATTTGAGAAATTTCATTAAGAATTGGAGTTTCGATTATTGTTCCTTCTTCAATTACAGGATTAAATTGTATTCTTGAAGGAATTATTTCATCATTATTTGTTGATTCATCTTTTGATTCAGGAAATAAGAAATTATCTAATGGTTGTTGTGAAATAGTTTTCTTTTCTTCTTCGGGCATTATGTCTCTTTGACGATAATCTTTGTCACTGAAACCTGATGCTTGTAACCCTTTTACAATATTTTGAAGTGTATCATTAAATTTTACTGATGCTGTTAGAACATAAGAAATATTCAGTAAAGAAGCTTTGTGTTTTGTAACATAAGGTTGTCTTAATACTCGTCCTAATATTTGTTCAACATCAACAGCTGATGATTTGTCTGCTAATGATGCTAATATGTATGCAAAAGGGCAATCCCAACCTTCTTTTAGTGCGTTAATGGTTATAATATAGCGAACTTGACAATCTTTAGACATCAAGTCTATTCCTTTTATCTCGTCTTTATTTGCAGTTTTAATTTTGATTTGTTCTTCTGGAATACCAATCGCTAATAATTGTTCTTTCAATTTTTCAAATGTTGTATTATCATCTGAAGTTTTTGGTTGTGCTTGAAATAAAACAATTGGACGAATGTATTTACCTCCCATTTTTTCTTCTTCAATTGCAAGTATTTCTAATTTACGTTGCAAATGCAATGCGCTATTGATTACCTCTGTTTTATCGTGATGATTGTAAACAATTACAGGAAGTTTAACCATATGTTCCTTTTTCAATTCTATTGCAGGAACAAGACTAACAATGTTACTATTGTTTTTCGGTGTTGCAGTTAAATCTAAAACAAATGATGGGTTTAAATTATTCAACATTTCTATACTCAAATCGCTTTCAGCATTGTGACTTTCATCAACTACTAAAACTGGATTTAAACCTCTTATCACATTGATTAATGCTGTATCATCAATATCTTCTAAAAGGTGTGATTTATCGCCTGATTCAAGAGCAAACGAAGCCAACTGACCATTTTCTTGGTAAACCTTTCTATCGTCTTTATTTCTTGCTCTAAGGCTTGAAAAACTCATTACAATGATAGATAATTGGTCTTTAACAACACTTGGGTTAAAGTTTGAACCTTGTAACAAATCTTTCTTCTCATACACTTCAACTCTATGATTAAAAAGACTGTTTAATTT
>CANCQX010000076.1 GCA_947380375.1 Flavobacteriales bacterium | reverse complement strand
GTTCATCCTGAGCCAGGATCAAACTCTCCGTTGTAAAAACTTTGAATTTTATGTTGTGCTCTAAATTATTCTAACTTTACGCTGTTTTTCCTTTTTTTCTCAATCTTTCAAAGAACTTATTCTGTAATCTTTTGGCTCTACCAATTAATCCGGTATTTTCAAAACCTCAAATCGTTTTCCGCTTCTCGCTTGTTACGGGGTGCAAAGGTAAACACTTATTTTATATTAGCAAGCTTTTTCTAAAATAAATTTTAACATCCTCTATTTAATAAATAATCTCGCTCGTTTGCGGGACACAAAGATACACACTCCTTTTACTTAAACAAGTACTTTTAAAGATTATTTTGTGGAAAAGTTTTAATCTCATGATAACTCTCTGATTAGCAAAGTATAAAAATCATACTTTTTTAATGTTTTTTTTATTATAGCGTAATGTTATGGTAATATATCCTAAAATATTTGAATATAATAATATTATAAATTAGATTTAAAATATGGACGTAGATTTAATAAAAATGCATTAAATACTAACAATCAATTACTTATATATTTATTAAAGAATAAAATGGCAAATTTTAATATTTCAAAATAAATTACAAATTAATTTAACTATTTTCAAATTGTAATAATTTAATTAATTCTTCGACAATATTTTTTGTTCTATCTAGTAGTTGGGATTGAGATGATTGATAACTTTCTAGTCCATAACGAGCCTCTTCACAATTTTGAAAGATTAATTTAACCTCATCAAGCAAATAATTAGGGACCGAATATTTTTCCAAGTAACTATATAAATCAGACTTATTTATTACTGATGATAATTCTCTTTGTTTATTGATATTACAAATTAGCAAAATTGACCATTGAAGAGATGAATAAAACTTTTCGTTATCTTTATTATTGTATGCTTCTTCAGCTAATTCAACTTCTCTTCTAATTTCATTTATGTTATTTTTCCATATAAATTCAACTTCATTATTAAGTTTATTTGATTCTTTACGTTTTTTTACAACAACAAATAAAATTGACAATACTATTAGGGACGAAAAAGCAAATAAATAAACGGAAGCACCTATACTATTATCATTTTTAGAGGAAGTTTCAAATTTATTTAATGGAGTCAATAATTCTGCTTTAGGCTTTTGAATATTTAAATTGTTTGGAATCTTTGCAAAAACTATTTTTTCATCTTTACTAATAGACATTTTTTCTCCAGCTTCTTTAACCTCAATGTATTCTTTCTTGTTGACATCAAAGTAGGAAAAAGAGATTTGAGGAAAGTATACCTGCCCTCCTTCTTTGATCTGAATATTATATTTATAACTTATTGAACCTTTAGAACCATTTACTCCAAAAGTGAAATCTTCTTCAATAATTGGGTCTCCATATAAAATCAATTCTTTCGGTAAATTAAATTGAGGAGCATTTATCATATGTATATTACCCTCTCCTGATACAATCAAAGTCATTTCAATAAAATCACCTTGTTTAAAATTCTTTTTAGATAATATTTTTTCTAGTGAAAATTTACCAACTCCATCATTAAAATTTTTAGGGGCATTAGTAGGTAATGGTATAACCTCAATAGCTGTGGATGATGACGTAAATTCAAATCCTTCAAAACCTTTTTTTAAATCCATTTTAAAAGGTGTGATTTGAAATTTACCTTTTCCTGTTGGGAATAATAATTGCTTATTTGCTTCAAAACAAAAATATTCTATCCCTTTAATATTTTTAATCTCAGAATCTTTGCTAGACTTAATATCGTGTTTTTCTATAGCACCTTCTAAATCAAAAGGTTCATATCCTTCAATATGTGTAGGTTCATAGCGGGCATAAACTTTTGAAGTTAAAACAAGTGGTTCTCCTTCATAAATTTTTGATTTCGATTTTTCAATTACTCCAAATGCAGGTTTTTTTAATTGTTTTGCTGTAAAATCAGTTGGAGCAGTTGAATTAGTTACGGTATTTTCAATTTTAATTGTAACAGTATTCGATTTAAAGACTTTACGGTCTTTTTTAATATAGGCCGGTCCGAAAGTATAATTCCCCTCTTTTTTTACAATTCCCACATTAGACATATAAAAATAGGTCGTCATTTTACCTGTATTACCATCGTATTCAGTTTGACTACTACTCATAGATGTCCCGCCTTGAATAAAAGCAGAAGGTAAATCAATATTTACATTTCCTCCAATATTTGAAATCACCTTAATTGTAATTTCTTCACCAACCTGAGCAACATTTGGATCAACCATCAATTGCACCATAGGTTTTTGAGAATAACAAACTCCTACAAATACAATAAATACTATGCCTATTATCTTATTTAACATTTTACCAATCTTTTCCTGAACTAACTTGACCTTTTTCTACTTTATTTGTTCCTCCAAGTTTACGTTTTGTTTCACTCTCTTGTTTTGTTAATTTATCTAACATTCTATCAACCGATTTTTGGTTTGGCGACTGATTTTGATTTTGAGATTTATTTTCAGGTTGATTATTAGATTTAGGATTCGATTTTGGTTGATTTTGATCTTGTGGATTCGATTTAGGGTTGTTTTTATTCTGTTGTTTTTCTAATTTTCGAATTGCCTCTGATAAATTATAACGTGTTTGATTATCGAACGGATTATTACGTAACGAATTTTTATATGAATCAATAGCTCCTTGATAATTTTGCTGTTTCATTCTAGCGTTTCCAATGTTATGAAACTTTTGAGCATTTTTAAATTTATCAGGCTTACCTATAGTTGGTTTTGTGTATATTTTTTCAGCATCAGAATACGATTTTGACTTGTAGGATGATTGTGCAATTTCATTCGATAAATCAATGCTTTTTGGGGCTATTTTTTGTGCTTTTTTATAAAACTGAAGTGCTTTTGGATATTCTTTCGATTTATAAGCTTTTCTTGCAATATCCAATGTATCCCTCCAATTTTGAGAAAAGGTATTCAAAAAAATTAAAATAAATAATAATGTAATTAGACTCTTCATTTTTTTCTTCTTACAAATTTATCAATCCAATTTATAGTTCTATTTCCAACTAACAAATAAATCAACCAAAAAATCAATGCCATAATAAGTGGTAATTGATATCTAGTTTCTTTCACGTCAAACTCTACACTATCAATTTTCACTCGCTTCATACGAGTAATTTCTGTTAATAAATCTGAAAGATTTGGAAAAGGACTTGCACTAACAAGAGAATAACCATTTACTTTCGATGCTATTTCACTTATAAATCTACCATTTACTTTTGAAACAATCGATTTACCATAATTATCTTTTTTATATCCTAATTCAGGTCTATTTGGATTATTTGGAATTAACCCACCTTGAGAAGTACCTATTCCTAAAACACATAGTTGAATATTTTCTTTCACGATTTTATCTAATGTCTCTTTTGGATTTTCTTCGTGATTTTCACCATCTGTCACTAAAATAATTCCTTTGGTAGTTTTTAATTTTGAAAACATTCCGATTGAAGTAGATAATGCTTGGGCAACATTTGTACCTTGATTCGAAATCATATTTGTCTGAATTTCGTTAATGAACATTTTTGCAGCATAATAATCATTTGTAAGAGGTAATTGTACATAAGCACTACCTGCAAAAACAGTTATCCCAAATCGTTCACCGTGAAGGCTATTGACTAATTGTATTAATGCTCGTTTGGAAATTTCTATACGTGATAAGTTTTTATCTATATCACAAGTATTCATTGAGTTAGAAATATCGATAGCTACAACTAACTCCATACTCTCAGCTGAACCAATTACCTTCTTATTTCCATAAACTGGTAGTGCAAGAGTGAGAATTAAAAACACAATTGTATTTCTGAATAGAAAAAATCGAACGAAAGTTTGAAAATTAGAAATTGGAATTAAAAAATAATGATGGAGTTTTGGTTGAATGCCTTTAGCTATATTATTTGTTCTCAATAAATTTTTATAAAATACAAATCCAATTGGTACTATAATCAAATTTAACCAAAGTACAGATGGGTATTTAAATGCTAGATGAACACTAGAACTATAATTTCCGATAAAACCAAAAAAATAAAGAAATAATAAACAGAAAGTCCAAAAAATAACTTCCCATACAAGTATTCCTGTAAAAATTAAACCGATGCGATATGTAAATCTAGGCTTACTCATTTGTTCTAAATAAAATCGATTTTGAACTCCAAGTTAAAATTGCAATCACAATTGCCCAGTTTAAAAAGCCTGATGGATTAGCAGGTGGATCAGACTTATATTGCTTATCTAAAATTTTACGTTTTTCTAGTTTTTCAATCTCTTTATAAATGACTTGTAAACTTTCATTATCTGTTGCTCTAAAATACTTCCCTCCTGTTTTTACCGCAATGTTGTTTAATGTTTTTTCATCAATTTCAACTGGTACATTTTCAAAACGAACCCCAAAAGGAGTAATAATCGGAGAAAGTGCTTCACCATTCGTACCCATACCAATTGTATAAACTCTCACATTTTTCGCTCTTGCCAACTCAGCTGCAACTTCAGGAGTAACTTCTCCTGCACAATTACTTCCATCAGTTAACAAAATCACTACTTTTGAAGGCAAAGAATCATTTCTTAATCGTGAAACAGCTGTTCCTAATCCAGTACCTATTGCAGTACCTTGCTCTAAATTTTCACCTGTAACTTTATCTATTTGATCTTTTAAAATAGAATAATCTAAAGTAGTTGGACAAGCCGTATACGCTTCTCCAGCAAATACAACCAAGCCAATTCTATCTCCTCGTCTACCATCGATAAATTCTTTAGCAATCACCTTTGAAGCTTCCATCCTATTTGGCTCAAAATCTCTTGCAAACATTGACAATGAAACATCCATAGCAATAACGATATCGATTCCATTTTTATAACTTTCATTGAAATTCTCGTCCGATTTCCAATCAAATGGTTTTGCTAATGCAAATATTAAAAGTATTGTAACGAAAGCGTATAAGCCAATAAATACTTTTCGTAAATCTGAAATCCAAATAGTTTCTAACTGTATTTGCTCACCTTCAGTCCTTGAAAATTTAACTTCACCCTCTTTCTTTTTTTCATTCTGCCACATTAAAAATATAAAAACAGGCACAAGTAGTAAAAGCCACAACAAATAAGGAGAAAGAAAATCATATTCCCAAAATAATATGTTCCAATTATTCAGCATCTTCTGTTTCTATAGGTGATGTTTGTTCTATTATTTGTTTAGCTATTAATGAAAGGCGTATTACCGTAATTTCTTCTGGCTCTGATTTTGCAAATTTAACCATATCAGATTGATCTAAAATCTCTCCAATTGTATCTATTGTAAGAACGGATAATCCTTTTTGAGTTAATAAAAGCTTAGTTTGATAGGTTGTCTTCTCAAATAAATTCAATATATAACGTTTTGATAAATAATCTCTTAATATGAAAGATAATTCAATGTAATGCTGTTTTAAAAGTCCTTGATTCCACAATTGTTTTTGATCTAATTTTTCAATTTCAAATAATGTAATCTCTTTTAGAGACTTCGGTCGTTCAAAAACTACTTCTATCTTATCGGTGCTATTATTTTTACGCTTCTTAAATCGGTAATAAATTAAAATACCTATTCCAAGTGCAATAAAAAGATAAAACCACCAACCATTTTTTGAGTTAAATTCTTTGATTGCTTCTTTAAATGAAAACTTTTTAGGTGGTAACTTTGTAAACGATTCTTTAATGTCATAGATATCTTGACCTTTTTTAGCTTTTATCAAGTCTACTGAAAACGAAACAGCTGGAAAATAATTCGTTTTCCCATTAATAAAATATTTCACAGTTTGAATTTGAAAAAAACCTGAATCCCAAGGTACTAATCGATAAGAACCAAACCATTCTCTTTTTCCTTTACTTACAATAATTGTATCTTCAAAAGGAATCACAATTTCAAGCTGAGTTGTTTCTTTTGATTTTTCGGGATTTTTAGCAGGTAAATTTAATTTGAAAGATTCGAATTTGACATCATCACCTTCGATCAACGTAACGTGATACGTTATCGTAAATTGTTCACCTACAAATAACTTATTCTTTTCAATAATCGTTTGACTATCTTGTCCAAAAACAAACAGACTAATGAAACTTAAACAAAATATACAAATCCAATTTTTCATTTACCTCTTTGTTGAAATAATAACATTAAAGGTTGTATGAAATTATCTTCGGTAGAAATAGAGACATAATCGATTCCTGATTTTTTAAATTCATTGAATAAATGTTGCTCTAATTTTTTATACTCATTCAAATAATTTAATCTTACAATTTCAGAATTACTATTTACCCACGTTTTTCTTCCTGTTTCAGCATTATAAAGGTAAATTAAACCCATTTTTGGAAGTTCATATTCAGCTAAATCATTCAAACGAATAGCAACCATATCGTGCTTTTTATTGCTAACTTTTAAACCCTCCATAAAATTATTTTCATCAATAAAATCACTTATAACAAATGATATACTCCTCTTTTTTTGAGTATTTCTAAAAAATTTCAACGCTTCATTGATGTTTGTACCCTTACTTTTTGGTTTAAATTCAATTAATTCTCTTAAAATTACCAAAGCGTGTTTACGTCCTTTATTGGGAGCTATGTATTTTTCAACTTGATCAGTAACAAAAATTGCTCCTACTTTATCTTTGTTATTAATAGCTGAAAATGCTAAAACAGCTGCTATTTCTAAAGCTAACTCTTTTTTAGATTTTTCAACAGTTCCAAACTCTTCTGACCCTGAAATATCTATAATCAACATTACAGTTAATTCTCTTTCTTCTTCAAATACTTTTACAAATGGACTATTAAAACGTGCAGTTACATTCCAATCAATTGTTCTTACCTCGTCACCTAATTGATAATCTCTAACTTCACTAAAAGCCATACCTATTCCTTTGAATGCCGAGTGGTATTCTCCAGAAAAAACTTGTTTTGTCAATCCTTTCGTTTTGATTTCAAGTCTTTGTACATTTTTAAGAAGTTCTTTTGTATCCATTTATTTAAGCAAATAGTTGTTAGCTTTTAGTAATTATATTTCTATAAAAATTAACAATCAATTATTTATCAAGGAACTTCAACTTTATTAATGATTTTTGAAACAATATCATTCGCTGAAATGTTTTCTGCTTCTGCTTCATAAGTTAAACCGATACGATGACGCATAACATCTGCTGCAATTGCTCTAACATCTTCTGGAATTACAAATGCACGATTTTGTAAAAAAGCAAACGCTTTCGCTGCAAGAGCAAGATTTATACTCGCTCTAGGAGAACATCCAAAATCAATCAACGATTCTAAATGGCCTAAACCATATTTTTGAGGAGTTCTAGTAGCATACACAATATCTACTATATATTGTTCAATTTTTTCGTCTAAATAAATTTCACGAACAAGTGCTCTTGAACGAACAATATCGTCCGCAGATAAAACTTTCTTGACTTTGGATAATCCTTCAGGACGGACATTTGAACGAATAATTAATTTTTCTTCCTCCTTTGTAGGATAATCTAAAAATACTTTTAACATAAATCGATCTACTTGAGCTTCAGGTAAAGGATAAGTTCCTTCTTGATCAATTGGATTCATTGTAGCTAAAACTAAAAACGGATCAGGTAAAATAAATGTTTCGTCGCCAATTGTAATTTGACGTTCTTGCATTGCTTCCAAAAGTGCACTCTGAACCTTTGCTGGAGCACGATTAATCTCATCAGCCAAAACAAAATTTGAAAAAACTGGTCCCTTACGAACGGTAAAATTTTCCGTTTTTTGACTATAAATTAAAGTGCCTGTAACATCTGCAGGCAATAAATCTGGCGTAAATTGAATTCTACTGTAAGCAACATCAATAGCTTCTGACAATGTTTTAATAGCTAATGTTTTTGCTAAACCTGGAACACCTTCCAATAAAATATGACCATCCGCTAACAAAGCAATCAATAAACGATCAATCATAAAGTTTTGACCTACAATTACATTTGAAATTTCTTGTTTCAACTGTGAGATTAAATAATTCTCATTTTTTATCTTTTCACTTAAAATGCGTAAAGTTTCAGCTGGGTTAAGAGTAATATTCACTGTATCTGACATAACTATTATAATTTGAACACACAAAGTTGTTAAAGTTTTAGTCGTATGCGCTTGTTTTTGCTGTTAAATAATGTTAACATTGAGCTCTAAAAACGATTAAAAATAGTTAAAATGGAACCACGTAAATGTCAAGAATGTAAACAAATATTAAAAGGTAGAAAAGATCAAAAATTTTGTTCAGATTATTGCAGAAACACATTTAACAATCGTTTGAATGAAGATGCTACTAATTATGTACGCCGTATAAATAATATACTTCGAAAAAATAGAAGAATTTTAGCGACATTAAATCCAAAAGGAAAAACTACAGTTGAAGGATTAAAGCTAGGAGAAGAAGGATTTAATTTTCATTATTACACCAATATTTACAAAACTCAAAAGGGTGCAACTTATCATTTTTGTTATGATCAGGGATATCTAAAAATGGAGAACGATCAGTATATGTTAGTTCAAAAACAAGATTATGTAAAATAATTAAAACTTTTTTATTAGCTTTGATTAAATGATATAAAACGAGTTGTATCGTTTCTTTAACAAGAGTTTAAATGTTGAAATAAAATTAAATTGAAGAATATGAAACTTAAAACTTTATTTTCGATTACCCTAGTAGCTACATTAATAAGTCTTACTATAATAGGTTGTAAAAAAGAAAAAACAGCACCTGCAGAATCTTCAGTTACTGAAACTTCAGATACAGACACGTCTGTGGCAGCGGATAATAGTTTAGCTGAAGCTACATTTAATGATATTCAAAACATTTCTGATCAAGCAGCTAATGGTGAATTAAAATTTTATTCACCAACATACAATGGATCTTTTTCAGAAAATCAATCTTTTGAAAAAAATAGTTGTGCCACTATCAAACACGACTCTTTATCAACTCCAAAAACTTTAGTAATTGATTTTGGGACAACAAATTGCTTGTGCCAAGATGGAAAAAACAGAAGGGGTCAAATAAATATTTCTTATTCAGGAAAATACCGAGATATCGGATCCGTTCATTCTATTTCATTCACAAATTATTTCGTAAATGACAATGAAATTAAAGGAACAAAAACAGTAACCAATAATGGAAAAAATACAAATGGTCATACAACTTTTTTAATAGTTGTCGATGGACAAATCATTAAAGCCAATAATGGTGGTACAGCAACTTGGAAATCATCTCGAACACGAGAATGGTTAGCAGGAGAAGACACAAAAAAAGATTGGACAGATGATGTATATTCAATTACAGGAAGTACTTCTGGAACAAGTGCAAATGGAGGTGTTTATACTTCAACAATTAAAACAGCACTTCATAGAGCTTTAAATTGTAATTGGTTTGATGCTGGAGTAATTGAAATAATTCAAACAGGGAAAGTTTTAAAAACAATTGATTTTGGTACTGGAACTTGTGATGCAGATGCAACTGTAACAATTTCAGGTAAGTCATATCCAATTACTTTGAAATAAAGAAATTTAAACTTTAATTAGAGGCTTTTTTAGTCGAAATAGCCTTTTTAGATGTTATTTTTTGTTCAATTTGATTTTAAAATTTGATTTTAAAATTTGATTTTTAGATCATTTATTTGATTTATCAAAATAGAAATACTATATTCGGTAAATACACAATAAGAAGAGATTATGAATACAATCACGACCGAAGGAGTGAAAATAACTGTAGATACACAATTTAGAAATGATTTATCTGAAGTGAATCAAAATCAATTCTTTTTTAATTATCACGTTGAAATTACCAATAACAACGATTATTCAGTCCAACTTTTGCATCGAGATTGGTACATTTTTGATTCTTTAAATTATCCTAACAAAGTTAGTGGTGATGGTGTAGTTGGGGAACAACCTATATTAAAACCGGGGCAAACATTTACGTATATTAGTGGGTGTGGATTAACTTCTGAAATTGGCTTAATGAAAGGATATTACACATTTAAAAATTTACTAAATGACGATTTTTTCAAAGTGGAAATCCCAACTTTTCAATTAGAATACAGAGGGAAGCTGAATTAATTCAAAAAATACGTTTTAGTAAACCACTATTTGATTGTTGTTACATACATTTGTGTTCAATAGTCTTATAATATGAAGTATTTAATTTTTGTAATTATTAGTTTACTAATTACCTCCTGCGCATCTATTCAGCCTGAAACTCCTATAATTGAAGTAACTCAAATTCCTGATTTAGTTCAACCTTCATCTACTGTTGTTGTACCTATCAAAATTAATTTAACTCCTTATTTTAAAGACACTGATAAATCAATCCCGAAAAAATTCACTGGAAAAGAAGAAAATTGCGAAGGAGTTAGTTTTGCTTATACATTTTTAAGAGAACCTATTTCGTTTAAAGGTGATGGAAATGATTTACAATTTGACGTCGATGGGAAATATTCACTAAACATTAATTATTGTCCTCAATGCACAGATTTATTTGATAAAAAAGGGAATTGTGTTGTTCCTCGTTTATTCGCTAGTTGTGGAAGTAATGGAGAACCAATGCGTGAAATTTCAGTAGGCTACAAAACCTCCATAGACTTAACAACAGATTACAAACTTAAATCTTCTACAAACCTTCGAAATGTAGATATCAAAAACCCTTGTGAAATAACAGTATTTAAATACGATGCATCTAAAACTTTAAAAAAAGAAATAACGAAAGCACTTGAAAATATTGAAAAAGATATCGATAAAGAGATTGGAAAAGTAAATCTAAAACCTGAGGCTGAAAAGTCTTGGAAAATTATTGCTCAGCCTATTTCATTAGGAAAGTTTGGATATTTTAATACCAATCCTTCAAAAATTGGGTTCGACAATTTGAATTTTAAAGATAATTACGCAACAGCAGAATTAGCTTTGGTTTTAAATCCCACACTGACAACTACAAAACCTGATTACAAACCTGTTTCATTACCTAAACTAAGTGAAGTAAATCAAAATAAAGGTTTCAATATCACTTTAGATATAGTTTCCACCTACGATTCTTTAAGTACTTTACTAACCTCAGAATTAAAAGGTAAAGAAATTATGCTTAAAAAGAAAAAAGTAATTTTTGAAACCATTGAAGTTTTTGGGGCCTCTAATAATCAACTTAGTCTTAAAATTGGATTTTCCGGAAGCAAAAAAGGTGTTTTGTATTTATTAGGAACTCCTAATTTCAATCAAGAAACTCAAATTATCTCTTTTCCTGATTTAACTTTTGACGTTAAAACTAAAAGTGCATTACTAAAATCTGCAAAGTGGTTATTCAGTGATAAAATAACAGATGCTTTAAGAAAAAGTTCGACTTTAGATTTACATCCTCATCTTATAAGTGTTCAACAAATGATAGAGAAACAATTAAACACTACTCTTCAACTAGGCGTAAAATTAAAAGGAAATATTACTAAAATTTCAATGAAAGGAATTTATCCAAGCAAAGAAACGTTAACCTTAAGAGTTAATACTACAGGTACTTTAGAATTGGAAATGTAAAATAAGATTGTGATTGATGAGGTTAAGATAGAGATAGAGATTAAGGTTAGGGTTGAGTAATTATTTTTTTTGACCTCTTGTTTTTGGTTTTTTATATTTCTTTTTAATCTCAATTTTATAAGAACCTCCTAGATTTACTTTTGTATTTTTCTTTTTCTTCTCTTGAAAAGCTCCTCTTGAATCTTTAATAGTTGCTTCCGATGCATAATTCACACCTGGTATTACAGGTCTTTCTTGTTCGATTAATTCTTCAGAAATAACCAATTCTAATGGTAAATCAACTAAAGGAATTTTCATTTTCATCATTTCTTCAATCTGAAGCTGAAATTTTTCTTCCGCTTTAGTAATAAATGAAATAGCAATACCATCTTTATCAGCCCTTCCGGTTCTCCCGATACGATGAATATAGTTAGATGAATCATCTGGCATATCAAAGTTAACCACATGTGTAACATCCGATATATCTAAACCTCTAGACACCAAATCAGTAGCTATTAAACCTCGGTGTTTTCCATCTTGAAATTGTCTTAATGAATTAAAACGAAAATTTTGTGACTTATTTGAATGTATAATCCCAAATTCATCTGGAAATTTTTCGGAAATAATTTCATGTAATAAATCGGCCAATCTTTTACTTCCAGTAAATATTAATACCTTAGTCATATCACTTGTTGATTCTAACAAATGAATAAGTAAATTTACTTTTGTATAAAAATTAGGTACATTAAAACCTGATTGAATAATTTTTTCTAGTGGAGTACCATGAGCTGCAGCTTCAATTTTTTGAGGACTATTAAAATAATCTTCAATTATTAAATCAACATCTTCATTCATAGTAGCTGAAAAAAGTAAATTCTGACGTTTCTCAGGCATCACATCTAGAATATTTTTCAGTTGTGTACGAAAACCTAGATTTAACATCTCATCCATTTCATCAATTACTAATTTTTGGATGCATTTCAATTTCAAAGAACCATTTAGAGATAAATCTAACATTCGACCAGGTGTGGCAACTAAAATATCCAACCCTTCCATTAACATCGATTTCTGAGTATTTATATTAGCTCCACCGTAAACTCCTCCAACTCTAACACTCATATATGTTGTAAGTTTCTCAACCTCTTCAACAACTTGAATAACCAATTCACGAGTAGGAACTAAAATAATAATTCGTGGCTCTATTTGATTTGAATACTTTAATAGATTTAATAAAGGAAGCAAAAAAGCAAGCGTCTTTCCTGTTCCTGTTTGAGCCAATCCGACAACATCTTTACCTGACATAATAACTGAAAAAGCTTTACTTTGAATAGTCGTAGGCTGATCAAAACCTAAATCATCTACTGCTCTTAAAAGCTGCTTACTTAAATTCAATTCACTAAAAGTCATGATATGCGTATTTTTTATTTATGTAAAGGTACTCTCTATTTATCGATCTATCAACAAAACTAAGCGGATAAGTTAATTAGAAACAAAAAAAAGGCACTCATATTCGACGTAATTTTGAAAGTGATTTAATCTAATTTGGTCAATAGTCAATGTCAGAAAAAATAGTCAAAGAATTAGAACAACAATTAAAATTAAAAGATTTTAAATTAAATTCTTTGTTAGAAATAACGACTGCTATCAATTCAAACCAAGAAGTTGATCAACTTATTCGAATTTTTGAATTCATCCTAAAAGAACAATTAGGATTTGATAAATTCATATTATTCAATAAACAAGAGGAATGGAATTATCTTCTTAAAACAGGATTCAAAGGCAAAATTAAGGACATTGAAGTGGAACGTGATTTATTTAGATTCAAAGATATTACTGTAATAGAATCTTCCCCCTCTTCGATCTTAAATGAATTCGACGTTGTAGTTCCTATCATTCACAAAGAAAAACCTTTAGCTTTTTTATTGATTGCAGGTTTAGAACATCAAAAATTAAAAGTTGCTGAAACAATGACTAATATGAGTTTTATTCAAACTTTAACTAATATTATAATTGTTGCTATTGAAAATAAAAGAATGGCAAAAGCAAGTATTAAACAAGAACGATTAAAAAAAGAATTAGAGGTCGCTTCTGCAATGCAAAAACTTTTATTTCCAGCGGATCTTCCTTCGAATATCAGGATGGATATTTCGGCAAAATACAAACCTCGTCATGAAGTAGGAGGAGATTATTATGATTTTATCCCTCTAGGAAATGAAGAATATATATTATGTATGGCTGATGTTTCCGGTAAAGGTATCAGTGCAGCATTATTAATGGCTAATTTTCAAGCAACAATTAGGACTATTTTTCATTACCAACGATTTGATATGGAATTCTTAATGAAAGAACTCAATCAAAAAGTGATGAGAAGTGCTAAAGGAGAAAAATTTATAACATTTTTTGTAGCACATTACAATGCAGATACGCGAATTTTGAAATACGTAAATGCAGGTCATAATCATCCATTTATTACGAATGGAAAAAAAGTTGAAATGTTGCACCAAGGTTGTATTGGTTTAGGAATGATGGATGAATTACCCTTTATTAATGTTGGTGAAATCGAACTTCAACCAAATACAACATTAGTACTTTATACTGACGGTGTTGTAGAACTAGAAAACCTAACTGAAAATTATTTTGGACTAGATCGATTAGTAAAAATGATTCATAGTTACTACCCCTTAAAAATGGAAGATTTAAATAATTTAATTTTTTCAAAATTAGACGAATGGAGAGGTCCATTAAAATTAGTTGATGACACCGCAATCTTTAGTTGTCGATTTTTTTAATTCTTATCTTTTTATCGCTTATATCACAATCCATAATTATCAAACACATCACTTTAAATACTTTATTATCAACGTTTAACGAACTAAAAAAATATTTTATCTTACTATTTTGATTTTTTTTACTAAATTTCGTTTCATACTTGAATTTAAGAATAATAATATGAGTAGAATTTCAGATCGTTTTATACAAAATTGTACACTATACCCTTCTAATAATGCAATTTTTATAAATGAAAAATACTACACTTATTCAGAATTACTTCAATTAACAAATTCAGTTATCTTAAACTTAAAAAAAGAAAACGTAACTGATGAAAAAATTGCTGTTTATTGCAGTGATGATATAGAGACCTATATATCAATATTGGCTATTTCAATTTATGGATCTTGTTATGTACCAATCAATGCGAAGAATCCAAGTGATTACAGTCAAGAAATTATATCGAATTCTGATGTTAAAACTATACTTTACTCTAACAAGATAGAACTTCCTAAACAATTAAAAAAAAATAAAGTAATTGAAGTTAATTCAAAACTAGAAAATAATCCGATTAATGAAAAAAATTTAGATCGAATAATTCATCAAGAATACTCCTATTTACTTCACACATCAGGTTCTACAGGCAAACCTAAAGGGGTTGCAATTAGCAATCAACAAATTAACACTTTTTTTAACTTTTTTTATTTAGAAAATCAATTTCATTTCTCTGAAAATGATCGATTTATACAAGTATTTGAACTAACTTTTGATGTTTCTGTTTTTTCATTTTTTATGCCTTTAAACATTGGCGCTTGTTGCTATGTTGTATCTCAAAATAGTATGAAATTTTTAGAAACAATTCGAATAATTAAAGAACATTCCATTACTGTTTCAACATTCGTTCCCACTCTTCTTAATCATATCGAAAAATATTTGCAAGAACTTTATTTACCAACCTTAAAATACAGTTTTTTCATTGGAGACAAATTAATTCATTCTTTAACATCAAAATGGAGTAAAGCTATACCAAATGCTGAAATAATAAATTTTTATGGTCCTACAGAAGCAACAGTTATGTGTTCTTTTTACGAATGGGAAGATATTAAAAGTGAAAATGAAAGTGAAAATGATATTGTTCCTATTGGAAAATTATTCCCTTCATTAAGTTTCAAAATTATTGATGAAAATGATTCAATTATTCAACAAAATCAATTGGGAGAATTATGTTTAACAGGGGATCAAGTCATTCAACATTACAATAAAGAAACAAATAAAGAAGCATTCATAGAACTGTTTGACAATCAAGTACATTACAAAACTGGTGACTTAGTTCATTTAAATCAAAACGGAGATTTAATTTTTCATTCACGAAAAGATAGGCAAGTGAAAATTAACTCTCATAGAATTGAAATTAATGAAATTGAGGCAGTCCTTAGAAAATTCTTGAAAAATTCATTTTGTGTTTCAACATTTCAAAACTCTAAAAAATTAGATGAATTAGTCTTGTTTATCGAAAAAGATAATTTAAATAAAAATGAAATTGATGAAATAAAAAAATATTTAAACAATGCAGTTCCAAATTATATGATTCCCCATGTTATATTATCGATTGAAAATATACCTTTAAATTCAAATCAAAAAATTGATTTCAAAAAATTGAATGAAATTTATCATTTGAATAAATCAATTTGACAATATTATATAACTTTACATATATTATGGATACTCAGGCTAATCAGGTTACACAAATTATAAATAGACTTCAGAACATTTTTAGAACATTTTTTAAAGATGATTTAATTATATTAAGTAAAAAAACAACAGCTCAGGATATAGAAAAATGGGATTCTCTTTCACACTTAGATCTTATTAACTATCTAGAAAATCAATTTAAAATATCTTTTACT
>CANCQX010000075.1 GCA_947380375.1 Flavobacteriales bacterium | reverse complement strand
TGTCTATAGCAGTAAGGTCCACCTCTTCCCATTCCGAACAGAGAAGTTAAGCCTACTAGCGCTGATGGTACTGCCCTTTTGAGGGTGGGAGAGTAAGTCGATGCCACTTTTATAAAAACCCGTTACAACTTATTGTAACGGGTTTTTTTATTATAACACGGTTTTTAATTAATATTATCCTCAACATCAATCTCAATCTGAACCTTAGTCTCAATCTTATTGTCAATTTAATTTCTAAATATCCTCAAAATAATTACCTTTACTTAAAACTAATACTTTTGAAATGCAATCATATTAAATAGTAAATTTACAGTATTTTATTACACTACCCTTACTTGTGAAGAGTTGTTCGTAATGTGTTTTAATATGAAAAATATCTTTCGTAGTTTGATCTAATGTATCTGGTAGTTCATTGTATAGATCCCAAGTCAACTCTAGTAATTTATAATTTTCTTTTATTTCATCTTCTGTAAATTCAAAAAGCAAATCACTATCTGTTTTCATATGAATTATTCCATCTTTTTTAAGGAATTGTTGGTATCTTGCTATAAATGATTTTGAACTTAAACGTTTATTTGGTTTTTTTGGTTGTGGATCAGAAAATGTAAGCCAAATTTCGTCAATTTCATTTTCTGAAAAACAATCTGTTATAAAGTCAATTTTTGTTCGTAAAAATGCAACATTCGACATTTTATTTTCCAATGCTTCAGTAGCACCAATATACATTCTACTTCCTTTTATATCGCAACCTATAAAGTTTTTATTTGGAAAATGTTTTGCTAATCCAACAGAATATTCACCCTTACCACATCCTAATTCTAAAACTATAGGGTTTTCATTCTTAAAATAATCACTTTTCCATTTTCCTTTCATGAAGTATTCTTCTCCAATTGTAGACTCAAAAAAATTTGTATATTCTTTAATAGCAGCGAATCTTCTTATTTTATCTTTCCCCATTATAGTTTTAAATCTATAGCTTATTGTTATTTGAACTATTTAGGTTAATTGAATAACCAGTGTGTTTTCGAATGTTCAAAACTTTTCCCCCTTCAAAAATTAAATATTGACCTTTTATTCCTTTTAAAGTACCTTCAATTCTATTCGTTTTATCAAAGCTTTGACTTGTAATTTTAATTGGAAATTTTTCAACTGGATAATTAATAGATATTATTTCATCGTTTTCTGAAAAATATTTAGTTAAATCTGATGGTAATTGATCGTGTAAACTCCATTTTTCTTCAATCAGATCAATAGTTTCATCAACATCATTTTTAAGCATTCTTTGCCAATTTGTTTTATCACTAAAATAGGATTTTAACGCGACTTCTAAGACCCCAGCTTCATATCTATTTGGTGTTTCTGCCAAACGTATTGCAGATGAAGCACCCTGATCAATCCATCTTGTTGGAATTTGAGTATTTCTAGTAACGCCAACTTTAATTTTATCTGATGCTGCAAGATATACAATATGTGGTTGATTGTGATTTCTTTCTTCCCATTCAACATCTCTACCTTCTCCAATATGAGCCCGACAAAGTTCTGGTCTTATTGTACATTCTGTTGCTTCAGGTGCTGAAATAAAGCATTTGTAACAAAATCCTTCACCGAATGATTTTTTTGTTTTATTTTGACACGATTGACAAAAAATATCACCATTCCATTCTAGTGAAATATGTTTTCCTATAAAGTTATTCATATTTATTTCTTCACCGATTGTGAGCGTATATTGAACAACTTCATTAAGTATAACAGACATTTTTCGTATTCCTTTCATCAAAACCAATTTTAGTTATTTATATAATTAGTTCAACTATTTTCTTCAGGAAATAAATTCATTTTATCTGCAAAATGAAAACAATAATCTCTTAAATCTTCACAAATTTTGTTTTCACCGGTTGCTTTTTCAAATGAATCAGCCATAGTTAATAACGATTGATGAAAAAATTGTTTCATTTCATCAATTGTCATTTCTTTCGTCCACAAATCGATTTTCATTGTGTTCTTATCTTTGGCATCCCATATTGATAAAAGGAACGCTTTTGCTTCAGCATTTTCTATGTTACCATCTGTTGCTGTCCACTTCATACCAATTGGTAAATTATTTTCATTCAAACCAACTTTAATAGATATTTCTGATGTTTTTATTATTTTATCTTCCATTTTTTTAATTTTCTATTTCGTATTCTTGTAGTATTGTGTTATAAGGAATTTTAATCAATTCTTTAAGACTTATATTATTTTGGGACATGTATTTTTGAACTATTTTCCATCCTAAAAATTGCCCCAATCGATCTGGACTTTTATCAGGTAAGCCAATTGTAAATGGTGCTTCATTCAGAAGATTTACTTTATCAACTTCATTATTTTTAAAAAGCATTTTTTCATCAATTAAGTATTTCCAAAAAGCAAATTCATTTTTATTTGCCCATTCATATTCTTCTTTACTATAGCGAATAATTTGGTTTTTCTCCATTTTAGGAAATGAAGCTTCAGTTAGGTAAATTATCTTCCCCCATCTAATAATATTTTCAGCCAAATTACCTTCTTTTTCTTCAATATAATGAGTTATAATCCAAGAACATATTGCATCCCTTTCTAAATAATCACTATTCATACTTTCTTTTATCCAATCATAAAAAGGTTCTGAAGGTAATTCTTTTATTACATCAACTTTATTTCCTAAATATCTTTCCAATCCAATTCCTATTTCTTTTTCTGTACAAAATGCATTTGATTGAAATAGTGAATTCATAAATACGATGTTTTCTGGAATTTTACCTTTTGGAAAATGGTATTTTAAGTGTTTTAAACCTTTTCTAATTTCTTCTTTATGGGATTCTAAATCTGAAAATTTAATTTTTACTCGATTTTCAATTTTTGAAATAGCCCTGTCATTAATGAATTGTGATATACTATTTGAAAATGCCGTATCAGAAATTTGACCTATTTGTAAACAATGCCCGAGTTCATATGAATAGATATCTGAAATACTATTTTGTAAATAATGGTGATTTTTGATTAAATTTATTTTATCTGAATTTACAAATATAGAATCTAAATTTACAAACTTTGTTTTAATAGATATTTTACTAATATTTACCTCTAATCTATCAGTTGAACAGGATATTAGCAACGAATAATTTAGAACTATTATTAAAATGTTTTTTAGAGTCATTTTTATTATTTAATATTGTATGTCAAAAGTAATCAATCGAACTGAATTGATTTATAAAATCAATAATTATTGAATATCAAAAATTACATTAAATAGCCTTGATTGTGAACATAAACACTTATAAAGTTTTTAAATATGTTTTCATATGGCCACTAAAAAAACAAATTATCCTATATATGAAAAGAATAGTATTTACATTTATTTGCATTAGTTTTTTAACTTCCTTTTTCGCTCAAAAAGTAGCTGATAAAAAAATACAGGCAGGTTTGGTTACCGGTATTGGTTTGAATTTTACAAATCCAACTACAAAATATATATCTAGAAATGGAATAGGGAATGATTTAATTATCGGAATGAATTTTAATTATAATTATACTCCAACAATTGGTATTAGTTCTGGTCTAGAATTTGATTTTGAAACTATTAAATTTACTACAGATTCAACTCTTTATTATTTGTATAATGACTCTGAAATTTTATCTAAAAGTCAATACGTTAATAGTGATAATATATTTAAAAATTCAGAAAGTAAAGTTTACCAAATTACAGCTAGAAATGAAAAACCTATTTATTTATCTATACCAACGATGTTCTTATTTAGAACTGAATTTATTGGTTATTTAAGATACTTTGGGAAATTTGGTTTAAGAAATAGTTTTTTGTTAGGTAGTACCATTTATGATGAAGGATTTTCAGTTGTGAATAATTCATTTGATAATAAAATTTCATCGGTCGCTATGACAAATGATCAAATGAAATCCTCAAACAGAAATCTAGCTCTATACAAAGGTTCTATTGGACTATGTGGAGGAACAGAATGGAATTTTTCAGGAACTACTAGTTTGGTTTTTGAATTGGGTTATTATTATGGATTATTAAATATTAGTAGGGGTAATGCTTTAACTGGAGATAATGAAAAGAATATGTCGATTATTACTAATTTGGATTATAATAAACCTACAAAATTTAATAACTTTTCAGCTAAACAAAACCAACTATTATTTAAAGTAAGTATTTTATTTTAATCCTATTTTATTTTGAATTTATCTAAAATTACAAATCATATTGTTAAATGGCTAACAGATTATTGTGAAAAATCAAATTTTGATGGTTTTGTAGTTGGTGTCTCTGGAGGAATTGATTCTGCTTTAGTTTCAACATTATGTTCTATAGCAGGTAAAAATGTTATATTACTTAATATGCCAATTCGCCAAACAAGTTCTGAATATAATAGAGCTATTGAGCAAATTGAGGATTTGAAGTTTCGTTTTTCAAATGTTAAATCAATTGAAATGAATCTAACTACTATTTTTGATCAAATTGAAAATAATTTTCCATTAGAAGTTATTAGTAATCATTTAGTTATGGCTAATTCAAGATCTCGACTTCGTATGTTGACATTATATGCTTTTGGTCAAACTAATAATTGTTTAGTCGTTGGCACTGGGAATAAAGTTGAAGATTTTGGTGTAGGTTTTTATACTAAATATGGTGATGGAGGAGTAGATATTAGCCCAATTGCAGATTTAACAAAAACTCAAGTTAGAAATTTAGCTAGACATTTGAATGTTGTAGAGTCTATATTAGCAGCTAAACCAACAGATGGATTATTTGAGGATGGTAGGAGCGATGAAGATCAAATAGGGGCTACTTATCCTGAATTAGAGTGGGCAATGGATTTTTTAGGCGATGAAGATTTATTAAATGAGCGACAAAAAGAAGTTTTGGTTATTTATAGAAGATTAAATAGGATTAATCAACATAAAATGCAACCCATACCTGTTTGCATAATTCCAAAACAATTTTTTAATTAGACTTTTGATTGATTTATGAAAATCTTATTGAGTTATGCTTCAGGTGCTAATCTCAATACGACCCCATCAATTTCTTCAGTAATATGTATTTGACATCCTAGTCTACTATTTGGTTTTACATAAAAAGCTTGATCCAACATATCTAATTCTGCATCATTTTGTTCAGGTAAAATAGTATCTGATTCTAGATAGCATTGACATGTTGCACACATCGCCATTCCACCGCATTCACCCAAAACAGGTAAATCATATGATTTACAGACTTCCATAATATTCATATTCATATCTGTTGGAGCTACTAGATTATGAGAAACACCCTCTCTATCAATAATTGTTACAGTTACTTCATTCATAATGTTGTTATTTTTACGCAAAAATAATCAAACTTTTTTAATTATAAATCCGTAATATATTTGTTCCATTCCAAGATGTTTGATATTGTCTCAGTCCAAATTCACAATTACTTATTGCTGCACCATCATACATTGAAAATTTCGCATCAGAACAAAAATCATTTAAATGAAGAAAATTTATTGAATCTGGTGTTAAAGGTTTAACACAAATTCCGTCAGGGTCTTTCGGTGATTGACGATCGAAAGCTACAAATACATCTGTAGCTTTTCGGTATATTATTATTCCTCTAGCCCCCCCCTCTATACAAACCCAACCGCCAACACCAGCTAATTCATAATAGCTAGGTAAATCAATATTGATTGAAATATCAAAAGGTATATTTGGAATTGGATTTTTTGAGCTATTTTTTTTGCAGTTTGTTAAAATTAATAGCATAGTTAAAATCAAAATATTCTGTATCTTCATTTTTTTATTTAACAAAATATTGGATGTTTTTTAAATTGTTATTTTATGTTTTTTTTTATTTTCTATTTTTTGGATGTGGAAATAAAAAACCTCTAGTGACTCCAACAAACGTAGAACAGGCCCAAAAAATATTAGCTGAGCAACGAGCTGAGCAAGAGAAAAATGCTGTAAAATATAGAAAAGAAGCTCTGAAGAGAAATTTAAAAATGCAGTCTAAACCTGTAAGAAAATCCTTAAAACGAAATAAAAAGAATTTAAAGAGACGTATTAAAAAATTAAATAGTTGAAAATTAATTATCTATATCAATTAACTCCTCAGTAGTTTTTTCCCAAATTTCCATTTCTTGATTTAATTTAACTTTAATATTTTCATATTCAGTAAGAATTTTTGATGACACTTTTTCGTCAGTATAATCTAAGTTGATTATTAATTCATCCATTCTTTTGATTTCAGCTTCAAATAATGTTATGTTTTCTTCTGTTTTTTTTATTTTGTTATTTAATTGATTTTTTTTTCTTTTTTTTTCTTTTTGCTCATCAATAGAATATGTTTTTTCAATCTTTACTTCTAATTCAATTGGAATTGATTTATTTATTTTTTTTTCAGAAATATTATTTTTTAATGTTTCAGAGATTTCCATTTTTCTTTGTAAAAATTCTTGAACTCCAAAATGATGAATTTTTAAGCCCTTATCTTCTATATCCCAAATTCTATTTGTTAGCCCATCTAAAAATTCTCTATCATGAGAAACAACAATAAAAGTCCCTTCATAATTTATTAATGCTGATTTAAGAACTTCTTTACTAATAATATCTAAATGGTTTGTCGGCTCATCTAAAATTAAAAAATTTGAAGGACTTAAAAGAAGAATACAGAGTGCTAATCTAGTCCTTTCTCCTCCAGATAATACAGCCACTTTTTTATCAACATCTTCTCCGGTGAATAAAAAAGCGCCTAAAATACTTCTTAAATCTTTTCTAATTTCTCCTACTGCTATATCATCTACAGTTTCATAGATTGTTTTATTTATATCTAATGATTCAGCTTGATCTTGTGCAAAATAGGTTATTTGAACATTGTGGCCATAATTTACTATACCTTCACCGTCAACCTTATTCATTACTCTTTTAATAAGAGTTGATTTTCCAACACCATTTGCACCTAATAACGCTATTTTTTCACCTCTTCCAACCGTTATATTTATTTCTTTGAAAAGAGTTCTATCACCATAAGTTTTACCCATATTATGCATTTCTAGCACCCATTTTCCTGGCTGCACACTCAATGGAAAAGAGATCTTCATCCCAGATGTCTTATCATTATCAACTTCAATTATTTCAGTTTTATCTAATTTTTTAATCAAAGATTGAGCAAATGATGCTTTATTTTTTTTTGCTCTAAATTTATCTATTAATTCTTTTGTATGTTTTATATCTTTTTCTTGTTGTTTTTTAGCTTCGCCCATTCTCTCAGATTCCTCAGCTCTTGCAATTTTATATTTTGAATAACCATAAGGAAAGTCCATTAGTTTACCTTGAGATATTTCTAACGTTCTTTTTGTAACATTATCTAAAAATAATCTATCATGTGAAATTACAATTACTGCTCCTTCAAATTTTTGAAGATAATTTTCCAACCAACTAATTGAAATAATATCTAAGTGATTGGTAGGTTCATCTAATAAAATAATGTCGGGTTGGTTCACTAAAATTCGGGATAATTCAGCTCTCATTTTCCAACCTCCAGAAAATGCAGACAATTTTTTATCAAATTCGGAATCAGAAAAGCCTAGACCTTTAAGTGTTGATGCAATTTTTTCTTCCCACAAAAAACCTTCATGTAAATTAAATTCATGATTTAAATCACTCAATTCATTAAGCATTTCCATGTAGCTATTTGATTCAAAGTCAGTACGAATTACAAGGTCATTATTTATTTCTTCAAGTCTATTTTTAAGTTTTGTTAGTTGTTCGTTTGATTGGTTTAAGAATTCAAAAACAGATAGTTCAGTATCTATTTTAATATCTTGTGTTAAATAACCAATTGATAAATCTTTTGGTTTATGTATTCTTCCTTCTGAAGGTTGATCTTTTCCTGATATAAGTTTTAATAGCGTAGATTTTCCTGCACCATTTTTTCCTGCTAATCCTATTTTGTCACCTTTATTTATTTGTACTGTAATATTTTGAAATAAATATCCTTGAGGTAAGTGTACACCTAATTGCTCTAAATTTATCATATTACAAAGTTATTAATCCTTTTTTAATTTTTATTAGTTTATAAAGTTCTTATAAACAAAAAAGCTTCGGTGTAGAACCGAAGCTTTTTTGTTTATTCTTATATTTTTTAGAAACTCCAAACATCATGTTCTATAGTTCTAATTTCTTCTTTTACTTTTTCTGCTTCGAATAATGCATCTACACCAGTTTTATATGATTCAACTTTTCGATCATAAACATTACTTTCTTTGTAAATTGTACAAGTAAATCTTCTTTTCCAAAATAAATCATCAAAACTCATCCATTGTGCATCATTTTGGTCATTGTACACGAAGTAATTGTTTAAGACAAATCTACAATGTGGGAAGTATAACCAAAATAATTCTTTCATTCCTGTTATCTGTTTGTCTGCATCTCTATTATACACAATAGGAGCAATAGCTATAATTCTAACATCAAGTACTGATCTTTCTTTATCAAAGAACCAATCTTCTTTCATTCGGTATTGAATAATATCTTTAGATACAAGCCATGACGTGTCACGAGGAGCATAAACATTTTGAATTGTACCATCCGCTAATGTTATAGTACTATCTTCCCCAAATTGATTTGAAATTGGAGTTGTAGATTCAGCACCTAAAGTCCCCATATATGAAAACAGTGTGTTTCTGTATGCACTATCTGTATAGTAATTCATACCTGGTTGAGGATCAATTGGATATTTTAATTGATCACCATCTGTAATATCATATTGAAAAGGATTGTAAGGTGAAAAAACCCTTAAATCACCATTCAAGATATGTGTTTTTAGTATAGTCCATAAACTCCATCTTGATGAATTTTTAACCCAATTATTTGATGCATCGTACTCATCAAAAGGGAAATACATCGGATGATTCATTTTTTCACGTAAGTCTATTGATTCCCATACACGTCTACTCCAAATAACATCTGCTTCTCTTACAAACTCATAAGGAATCATTCGTTTTGTTGGAATATGTTCTTGAATGAAAACTCCATCCACAATTCCATCTGCAGGAACATTTACTGGTCCACCATTTATTTCCGGTTGAGCAATACTTGATGCTGCAAGGAAAACTAATACTGAGCTAAAAAATAGACTTTTCATAATTTATAGTTTTATTGAACTGTTATTATAGATGCCATGTTACCAGCATATCCCATTCCTTTGTATTTTGCAGATATGTTTATTTTAGCTCCTGGTTTAGCTTGTTTTAATAAACCCATAGCTTCTGGTGATAAACCTGGACCAGAACCTGACGCTGGACGTGGAGCTCCTGCAACCGATATTTCCCATGAAGCAACACTAAAATCTGCAGATAATGGAATTTCTGGCGGATATTTTGCAAATAATTTAGTCATACTTGCTATGGCTGATTTACCTACGGAAGATCCTGTTCCTATTGTTCCTAAGTATACTGCTGGAGGTGGTAAATTAGAAACTCTAAATTTAAATTGACCTAAAGATACAGTTTTATTAGTTACAGAATTTTTACCTGATACAGTTATAGAGCATTCTCTTCCAGCTCCTGGACTACCAATATATCCAGTAGCAGTTTTACTTAATGTTACACCATTTCCTGCAAGAATTGTTTGATCATATCCTGAAGCTACACCTTGTACAATATTTTTGTAACCTCTATACAAAACATTCATTTCAGGTAATGAAACAGTTCCTTGGGGTTTCATTATCTTTATTGTGTGTGTCCAATTTTCTTTTTTAATCTCACCAGATTTCTTTTTTACTGCTACAGTTCCATTTAAAACCATTTCAGCTCCACCACTAACTTTTACTTTTAAAACTCCTTTTCCATCAGCAATAGTAATTGAACCTGGTCCTGTTACCATTGGTTGATTGTCTGAATCAAAAGCAGCCATCATTACATTTACTTCTACTTCATCACCTGAATTAGCAATACCTGGTCCGAAAGCTAGTGGCATTATTTTATTAAAACTATATTCTCCTGTAGAAACTCTACTTTTAATGTGTGTAATTGCGGTTGCTCTTGCAGCCAATATTTCTTGTTGTAAAGCTGTTAAAGATGCTATTGCCGCTACAATAGGGGAGTGATCAAACGTTCTTGCAATCCAATGCAAATGTTTTTCTTCTTCCATATCAGCAAATTCATTTTTAGACAAAGCCATATAAATTTGTTTAATTACTTCTCCATCATCAAGCATGTTAACTTGTTTATTAGAAGCCATCATCTTATCTACTTGCTTTTCTAATTCTTCATTACTTGCAAAAGTATTAATTGGAATTGATTTAAATTTAAATGATTTACCACCTGGAGGTCCATATGTTCCTACTAAGTCACAAATTTCGCCTCTATATTTATTATAATTTTCAAAAAGTGCTTTTCCTGATCCTGTAACAGGTTCTAAATCTTGACCAATTACTTCATGCATAGGAACGTCATATTGATCTTTCGCTTGTATAGCCATTAAATTATAAACACCTGGTTTCAAAGGTTCGCTTTTAGAATAGGGAATCCAAACTACGTTTTCTGGACCGTCTAACTTTACTGTTTTCACATCCTCTCCACATTTTGCTAATAAATCCACTTTTAGTAAATCTATTTCTTCTATTCTTTCACCTGCAATTTTGTTAATCTTGTCAATTATTGTTAAATAATATTTAACTTTTTCAACTTTTTGTGGATTTGTTTTATCTTGTGCAGCTTCTACAAGGTCTTTCCATGAAGAATTACCTCTCTCAAATTGAGTTATAGCACCTACTTGTATGTTTTTTTCAATTGCTACAAATGCATCTAATACAGCTTTTGACACGTTCATCGCCAAAAGAGCTAATAGTACTAAATACATAAGACCAACCATTTTCTGTCTTGGGGTTTCTTTTCCTCCACTCATGACTTCTTTATATTTTAACGGTTTTTAAATTTATTTATGCAAATTACTTTAAGTAATGTTTGAATTATAAATTCTAACCTTTATTAATAGACATTGCTTTTAACATATTACCATAAACTGTATTTAAATCAGTAAGGTTTGCTGATAGCATAGCCATATTTTCTTTGTATCTTTTTGTATCCTCTGTTGAATCAGAAAGATTTTGCATCATTTCTGTTACTTGAGTTTGAAATTTTTCAGTTGTTTCTAAATGTGCAGAAGAACCTTTTAATTGAAGTTCATAAACATTATTTAAAGCTGCTAAGTTTTTAGAAACTTTTTGCATTTGTTCTCCAAATGATTCACCTTCAGCTGTTGCAGACGTCATTCCTGAAATTGATACAGAAGCTCTTTCGTATGCTTCAGATAGATTAGACACTTTATCTGATGCTGCTTGTAAGCTAGTTACATAAGAATCTGTTGCTGCAGCTGCTGAAGACACACCTTGAAGTTGTGCTGCATTTTCGCCTAATGCACGCATACCATCACCTAATCTATCTAGAAGTGCTGCATCAATATTCGCCGCACTTAACATTTCATCTAAATGTTCAGTCACTCCAGATTTATTTTTTGAAGATCTTGAGTGAGAAACTGGAGCTTCAGCATCATGATCTAAATCATCTGAATGACCTAATGCTAGTTCTGGATATGCTAATTCCCAATTTGGGTCTTCATGTAAAGGTTCGAAAGCTGATAAAATAAATATACATGCCTCAATCCCTAATCCACCAATAAGCATAACTGTTGCACCTGGCCAATGTTGAATTTTAAACATCGCTCCAACAATTACTACCGCTCCTCCCCATCCGTAGACGAACTTCATGATTGTTTTAAATTTTTTACTTTCGAATATGCTACCTCCTCCTGAACTCATAACTTTTATTTTAAATTTTAATTATTTTTTATTTAACGTAATTGAATGTCACTTTGTATTTCTTCTCCACCTTCTCTAGTAAAGTCTCTTCCTCCTCTACCCAAATGTGTCATAACATTTCTATAACCTATGTATGATTTTGAACTATCTTGGTATTCAAATGTTCTAGTTGAATTTTGTAAATAATAACCAATATCTTTCCATGAACCACCTCTAATAACTTTTCTCTTCATTGATGGTGGATCCCAATCCATAGCGTTATATCTATAGTCGGTATTCAAATCATGTGAAAATTCATTCATTGATTCATCATAAGCAGTTTCACACCATTCAGATACATTTCCTGCCATACAATATAATCCCCAACCATTTGGATTATAAGAGAATACTTTTACGGTATGGAAACCACCATCTTCAAAATATCTACCTCTCATTGGTTTAAAGTTTCCTAAGAAACAACCTGCTTCGTTTCTAATATATGGACCACCCCAAGGATATGCGGATAATGCTAAATCACCTCGAGAAGCTCTTTCCCATTCAGCTTCAGTTGGTAAACGGAAATCATTTACAAAAATATCTCCCATTGATGACAACCAAGAATTCATCAATTGTGTTCTCCAAATACTAAACGCTTTTGCTTGGAACCATGTTATACCTACCACTGGGTAGTTATCATATGATGGATGCCAAAAATACATTTGAGTCATTGGATCATGAAATGAATATGTAAAATCTCTAATCCAACAAAGGGTGTCAGGATATACATTAATCAACTCATCAATAATGAATCTTTGTCTATTTTCGTGTCCACGTATTGCATTATTTTGACCTTTTTTATTAAAATGACCTAAATCCAAATCTTGTCCTTGAGGATCTTTAGTGAATGGATGTGGAGGAGTCTCTAAAGTTCTATGTTCAGTAACAATTTTTTCACCTTGATTATCATATCCATCAGGTGTAATATTTATCCTTCCCCTTTTAGCCGCTTCTATTAAATCTACCCAATAATATTTATACATTAATTTTCTTGTATCAATTTCCTTTCTTCTGAAAAATCTTTCAGGTTGTGGATAATACATATCAGCTAATAATGGGACTAAAGAAGGATCTTCATAATTTATAGGTCTGTCCCAATTTAAATTAAATAGACTTCTTCCTAGAGTTCTATCAGATGGATCATACTCAGTGTATTCCAATGTACCTTCATCAAAATATAAATCTTGATAATTTATCCATTCTTTTGCATTATCATCTGTCCATTCTTCATTTTTATAACCACTTGTCCTTCCTGCCTCGTTTAAATAAATTTTATCTCGAGCGATAGAATCTCTTACCCATTGAACAAATTGTCTGTATTCATTATTGGAAATTTCAGTTCCATCCATATAAAAAGCCTGTACCGATACGGTTTTTGCTCTTGTTTGATGTAGAAATGGAACATCTTGATCATTTTCACCCATGTTATACGAACCAGAAGGGACATAAACCATCCCTAAAGGGATTTCAGGATAATACATAGGCCTAACTAACACTCCTGTTAGGTGCCCTGTTCTTGTGCTACAAGAAGCTAGTGCCGCGCCTATTAAACTGATTAACAATAGTTTTTTCATATCTATCTTTTTTAACTTATTTCTGTTTATTTAGTATTAAATAAACAGATCTTTCGTATATATAACGAATACTTTATTTAAATGGTTACAATTTTTTTATTTTTTTTACAACCATCTTGGATTTCTTGATATTGTCACCTGTGGTATTGGTAAATAATAACAATATTTTAATAATACTTCATGAGAGCCTCTTGAGACACTTGATAATTTACTTAATGTTAAATCATACGAATATCCTACCGTCATGTTAACCATAGGTATAAAACCTAACATTATTGCGATTGCATCCGACGTTCTATATGTTAATCCTGCATATCCGATTTTACTTAATACATATTTTGCGTTCAAATCTAATGAAAATTTATTAAAATCTGACCTTAACATAGTTTGAAAATCAATATTACCTAGACCAATTTGATTTGTTTTGTATCCAGCCATTATATACATGTGTTTAGATACTTGATAAATCTGATCATAAGTTGACGTCCCTTTTGTTACACTTTGTTTTAAACTAGGAGAATTTAAGTGTGTACCAGATATACCAATATAGAATCTTTTTGAAGATTGATAAAATAAACCAAAATTTAAATCTAGACCTGTTGCTGAAAAACTTTCAGGAATTGATTTGTCAAAATTATTATTATCAGGAGTTATCCAAGTTGGTTTTATTCCAAAATTTAGAATACCTATCCCTAAACCGATTCCTAATTTATCGTTTCCTATTTCTAATGGATATGAATAATTTAAAATTAAATTATTTTGCCTTCCGAATCCAATCGCATCGTGATAAAAATTCACTCCTAATCCTCCTGGAAAAAACCTATTCATATTTCCTTCTAAATTTAGAATTGCTGAATTAGGTGCGCCTGCAACTTTGTCCCATTGATTTCTATATACCGTTGTTGCACAAAACCCGTCATCTATACCTGTTGATCCTGGATTAAAAGACATTTTGTTAAATGAAAAATGGGTTAACAAGGGATCCTGTTGTGCATTTAAACACAAATTAATTGCAAAAAATAAGTAAAGTAAAAGAATAATCTGTTTATGCATATTTTGCTATCTTTTTTATTATAATCACAATTAAGTCATTATAATAGGCGTCTAAAATAGTTAATAATATTTAAATAGTATTATTTTTTAGTTAAAAAAACTAATTTAATGCAATCTATATGATTTTAATTATTGTAACTACTTATATATGAGTGTGTTTTTTTAGCCTAGTTTTTGATAAGTTTTCCACCATAAATTTGGAACTTCATTTTTCATTGCTTTTTCATAATCTTGATAATCACATGGTACCAAATGATGTCTTTCGTAAATAGATTCTTTTTGAGGTGGATAAGGTACTTCCATCCACCATCTATCTGATTTATCGCTTTTGTAAAATATTATTTCTTCCTTAAAATCTTCTAAATTCACTAAGAATTTTGTGTAATCTTTTTTGCTTCCTATTGGAAAATCTCCTTTTCTTTGTGATACACCATCTATAAAATACCATATTATTTGTGCTATTAAATGGTCTGATGATTCTGTATTTCCTTCAGGATATAGATTGAATATTCCGAATGATGTTAGTTTGTCACTTATTCCGGCATATTTTGTTATTTGACAAATCTGTTCTGCATAGAATCCATTTGGTGAATCATAATGTTTACCTCTAAAATCAGAACTTCTTATACTTTGTAAGTCTAATGTCAAAATATCTGCATTTCTTAGGTGTGGCTCTGCTTTTTTAAAATCTGAATTAAATTCACCTAGTCTACAAATATCAAAGTATAATTTTTCAAATAAATCTATTTCATTTTTATTTACAAATGGCGCTTGACATCCAATATTTGAGTGATTAAAAAGATAACAAGGCCTATGAGTTAATATTTTACTCATATACCCATCCTTATTTATTTTATCGTCATCTGGGTTTCCTAAATCTAGTTTGTGGTCAACCGAACAAATGTTTATCATTTGTTCAAGTTTTTCATAGCCTTTATAAACTGAGTATGTTAAATCTTGTGTTCCACCTATTATTATTGGAATAATATTTTCTTTAATTAGTTCTGCTACAACTTGTGATAATGCAAAATAAGTATCTTCTATTTCTTTACCTGGTAATATTGTTCCGCAATCATAAATTTGATGTGACCATGAATTTCCAACATATAAATCATAGAAGTATTTTCTAAAATTGTCATTAAATGTATTTTTAAATTCTTTTACATCGTTCCTAAATTCTGGTACGTACAAAAGGGCTATCCCATTTTTGTTTAGTTTTGGAAAATTATCTTCAGTATATATTTTAATTAAACTTCCAATAGTGCCTTCTTTTTTAGTTGCTTCGATTTCTACTGGGGAAAAATATATTGAGATGTCTATCATTTTTACTTTTTTTTCAAAGCTAGTTTGAAAATCGCATCTATTTATATTTGTTTAATTAAAATAATTAATACACCTTAGTTGAAAACTTAAAGTATTATTTATTTATTTTTTTTTATCTGTTGACAATATGAAAACATGCTTGGTATTTTTCATAGGTAACCCAACATTTTTTTTGTTTTTTAAGGTCAAATAATATTTTCGCTAATATTTCCTTTAAGCTTTCAATTTCTGTTTTTGTAATATTCTTTTTATTTCCGAATTTTGAGCAACTAATGTCAAATGTTGTTCCGTGAAGATGAGCACTTTGTTTAATTGCTGTTTTATTGATTCGTCTTAATTTTAAAACAGATTCTTTTGTCCTAAGTAAAGAACTAACGATTATTTTCGTTTTTTTTAAATTAGTGTTTTTCAATTTTTGTTGAAAATTGGTTCCAATGTTGATTAGTAAACTTTTTGAATTTGGAGTTAAATAAGCATAGCTATGTTTTAGTTTTTCTATACTATAAGTATTTGAATTTCTAATATGTTCAAGTACTCCTTTGTTAACATATGTTTTAATCT
>CANCQX010000074.1 GCA_947380375.1 Flavobacteriales bacterium | reverse complement strand
TACGTTAAGTTTGTGGCCGTAAAATTATATTTACGCTCACATGCATCACCTACTGAAGTCCAATTTAAATTTCCTCCTGGCCCTAAAATGGTTAGATAATCAACTAAAGTAGTATCTGCATTACAACCATATATATCCGTAACATTTAATGAAAGAGTATATGTTCCTGGAAATACATACGTATTATCTGGTGATTGAAAGCTTGATGATTTTCCATCGCCAAATACCCAATTCCAATTTGTTATATTACCGTAAGATGATGATTTATCCGTAAAATTTTCAAAAACAGGTGGACATGTATATTCTCCTGCAGCATTTGAAGTTGCTCCAGAAGCAACATGCAAAAGGTCAGCTTTTGGTAAAGAAATATGAATAGTTTTTACTATACTATCTTTACAACCATTCTCATCGGTAGCGACTAATTTTATGTTATGCGCAACATTCGTATAAGAATTACTCGCCTTTTCATCGAAAAAATGGTCTAAATTTATACTATTAGCAATGTAATTATTATCAATTTTCCATTTATAACTTAAAGCTCCAAATCCAATTGTATTGTTAAAAATAGAGAAGTTTTCCAAATCACAAACAACACCGTCCATTACAAAATTAACTGTTGGTTTGGTAATTAACATAGACTTAGATACCGGATCAGAAACACACCCAAAAGTATCTTTTACCACTAAAGTTGTATAAAATTCTCCTTGTGAAGTGAAATCAAAATGTGTTTTTGTAGCGAGTTTTTTAGTAGTTTGGGTAGTAAGGTCTGGATAAGTCCACACATAAGTTGTTAGTGGAACACCATTTCCCTGAACATTTGAGATATTCGTATAAACAGAAGTAATAGGGAGGCAACCGGCAGTTAAAGAGGGAGTAAAATCAGCAATTGGAGGTGATAAAACATGTAGACCTATAAATTTGCTAGAATCTGTACAACCAACCGAATTAGTAGCTAATAATTTTATTGTATAATCTCCAGGTGTTGAATAATTATAAATCAGTGGTTCACCTGTTATAATATCACCATTTCCCATATTATATGAAAAAGTTGCGCTTAGATCTTTAAAAATAGACGTATTGCTACTTATATTTAATGGCAAATTATTACAAACAGTATCATTTGAAAGCGTAAAACCAGCATCCATACTTGATATATGAATTATTTGAATAGTGCTATCTTTACAACCCGTAGTTATGTTATCAATAACTTGTTTTATTTGATAAGTTCCATAATCCGAATAATTATGAGAAATACTGCCTTTATTTAAATCAAAAACATCCCAGCTATTTAAATTATCGTCAGGAGACCCATCATCCCATCTCCAAATCATTTTTATATTATCAGTTATTGCACCCGAAATAGCATCATCAGTTACATCAACTTTCACAACCCCATTAGGTAATGTCGTAGGGTTGCAAAACAAAGGTGGTACACTAAAATTAGAAATAGGTGCTTTTATATAAACTTGTTTTTCTCTAATCAACGAATCTTTGCATCCTCTAAAATCGACAACTAATTTAATGTCAAAATATCCTGTATCTATTCCGTATTCGTAATTTGGATTTTGTAAAGAAGAAGTACCATTGTCACCAAAATTCCAATTATAGGTAACTTCATTAGTTGAATGAGTTGTGCTTATTATTGATAAGTCTGTAAATGCTACTGCGCGTTTAGTACATTCAATTAATGGTAAAATTGAAAAATCAATCTTATCAATTAATCCCACTTGAATATAATCGTTTAATAGTGAAGTAACGGTGCAACCACTTTGAGTAGTAATTTTTAATGAAACATCAAAAGTACCAGAATTGTATACATGAGGAGGTGGATTTTGTAACGTTGAAGTTGTTCCATCACCAAAATTCCATAACCACGAAACAATAGGATCTGCAATTGGATTAGAGGAAATAGATAAATCTGTAAATTGTATAGCTAAGGGTGCACAACCTTTAAATTTATTTGCAATGAAAGATGCAGTTGGTGGTCCTACAGTAATAGTATTTGTTGTAATTCCTTCGCAACCATTAGCATTTTTCTGAGTTAGTTTGACAGTGAAAGTGCCATCTGAAATATAGTTTTTTGGTGTAGGATTTTGTAGCGTTGAAGTGGTTCCATTTCCAAAATCCCAACTAAAAGTACCTGCTGAAGAAGTATTCGTAAAAGTTACTGTTAAAGGAGCACAACCCGCTGATGGAGTTAACGTAAAAGTAGGGATTGGATTAGGATTAATCGTAATATTCTTTGTAACAGTACCAAAACATCCAGAAGCAGAATTTTGTGATATTAATTTAACTTTATATGAGACTGGGGTATTGTAAACAAATGTTGGGTTTTGCAAATTTGAAGATTGACCGTCATCTGATTCCCAAAACCAAGAGTCAACGCCAACAGTAGAAGCATCCGATAATACTATTGGATCTCCAACACACGTTTTAGTTGGAATTGTAAAGTTTGCAGTATAATCTGAAACGACTATACTTTTTGTAATAGTTGAAGTACAAGTTGTTATTGAATTGGTAACAATCAACTTAACTGAAAAAGTACCAGCGGCATTATAAGTTATCGGTGGGGCTTGAAGGCTCGAAGTTTGTCCATTACCAAAATCCCAATTATATGTCATTTCTGAACCTGCAGTAGAATTATTATTAAAAGTAACAGCGAAAGGAACTGTACAACCATTTCCAGAAGTAGTAAAAGATGCCGTTGGATTTGGATAAACTGTAATATAATTAAATTTAATCTCAGAATCAGTACATTGTTGACAAGCTGAAATAGCTGTTAATCCAACTTGAAAAACTTTTGGGGTTAGACCAGTGTTGATATAGGTATAAGTTGGATTATTACTAACTGATTTTCCTCCATCCCCAAAATCCCAATTTGTACTTATTTTAGTTTCATTTTTATAGTCAGTTAAATCTGTGAAAGTAATAGGAAAACCGGAACAAACCGATGTTTGACTAACCTTAAAATTAGCCTCTGGTGGTACCTGAGCAATAAAAACCGATACAAAACAAATACTAAATATAATCGCTAATATTCTGAACATAAATAAACTACTTCAAGTACTATTTTTATAAATTTTAAATTTCTTATTCCTCTGTAAACTTAAAATTTTTAATTGATATTACTAATGACGATAAAATTAGTTAAAAGTTGCGATGGGCATTCAATATTATTCGATTAATTATCTGCTCTAAATAAAGTATAAAATAGAAAATATTAAGTTTGTTTTCATCTTTTTCCTTTTTAAAAAAGTAGAAAAACTATTTCTAAACAACTTGAATTGATATAATTAGTTCTTATTTAGTAATATTTGATTTATCTTTGTACCCTAATTTATGCTCGTGATGAACACAAAAAAAGAAGAAAAAGGAAAAGGTCAAGGTAGATTTTCTAAATCTGCAAAGTCAGAAGAATCAAAAGACAAGAAGAAAACTTCTGGAAAAGGTGGTGCAAAAGCAACCGTTAAAAGATCAAATGCTGTAGCTGGTTTTAAATTTAAACCAAAATCAAGTGCAGAAAGTGAAGGTCCAAAAAAAGAAGTTAGCGATCGTGACAAAAAGAAATACATAGATTTCAAAGACCGTCAGAAAAAAGTAAAGGGTGATCCTCTTCCAGATTTAAACCGTGAAGATATTCGTTTGAATAAATATTTATCTAATGCTGGAATATGTTCTCGAAGAGAAGCTGATGTATTAATACAAACAGGTGTTGTTACTGTAAATGACGTAATCGTTTTAGAAATGGGTTACAAAGTCATGCCTGGTGATAAAGTACGTTACGATGGTGAAACAATAAATGCTGAGAAAAAACGCTATGTTTTATTAAATAAGCCAAAAGATTTCATTACTACAATGGATGATCCTTGGGGAAGAAAAACGGTAATGAGTTTGGTCTCTAAAGCTTGTAGAGAAAGAGTATATCCTGTTGGCCGTTTAGATCGTGAAACTACTGGTTTACTGTTATTTACAAATGACGGTGATATGGCGAAAAAATTAACTCATCCTCGTCATAAGTCATCAAAAATTTACCATGTAGAATTAAACAAACCTGTAAAATTAGAGGACTTAACAAAACTTACAACTGGTATAGATTTAGAAGATGGTAAAACAGCTTTTGATAAAGCAGAATATGTAAAAGAAAGTTCAAGAGAAATAGGTGTAGAATTACATTCTGGTAAAAATAGAATCGTTAGAAGAATGTTTGAATCCATGGGGTATGAAGTTGTAAAATTAGACCGTGTGCAGTTTGCAGGTTTAACAAAAAAAGATTTGCCACGTGGTCATTATCGTCATTTAACGGAAAAGGAACTAGCTTTTTTAAAAATGTCTTAACTGGTAAATAGTTATTTAATGAAGATCTTATTTTTTGCATTTACGTTCCTATTTTCTCAAAGCTTGTTTTCTCAAATGAAAAAACGAAAAGTTTCGAATGAAAAAGGTACTATATTAATTTCTTGGGGATACAACAGAAGTGCTTACACTAAAAGTGATTTGAAGTTGCAAGGACAAGGATATAATTTCGATCTTCAATATTCAAAAGCTAGTGATCATCAATCTCCTTTAAATTCTGGAGATTACTCTTTAAAATCTTTATCTGTTCCTCAATATAATTTTAAAATTGGCTACTTTTACAAACAAAAATGGTCAATTTCATTAGGCGTAGACCACATGAAATATATATTTTCTGATAACAATAAAGTAGTTGTTTCTGGTAATCTAAGCTATCAAAGTAAAAGTGTATTTATTGGTAATAATATAGATTATGGTTCAGCACCACTATTATTAAAAAACATTACAACTGATAGAGATTTATTTCATTATGAAAATTCAAAAGGATTGAATTATATTCATGGTGAATTAGGATTATCAGAAAAATTATTCGTTGCAGATAAAAAGGGCGATTTTATAGTTTCTAGTAATGTTGGTTTTGGTACTGGCTTGCTGCTTTCATATACTAGTTTATTGTTCGATGGAGTGCAAAACGAGACAACAAAATCATTGTCTGGATATGGATTATCTACATTTGCTGGATTAAGATTTGAGTTTTTCAAAAGTGTTTATTTATATTCTAATTTTAGTGTAGGATTCCTGCATAAAATTCATGAAAAAACAAGTATGGTAGATGCTGTAGCTTATGCAAGTCAACATTTTGGTTATTCTCAAATAGAAGCAGGACTAGGACTGCTTCTATTTAAAAAACCAAAAAAAGAGTGCGACGATTGCCCTATTTGGTAACTAAAACTTATTGTTTATCAACTTTACTAGTTAGATTATTCTTAAGACCTTCCCATTCTACCAAGTGCATTTTTATAATTCCAACAGGAATTTTAGCTTTTACCATAATTGGAATTCTATTCTCGTCATTAGTAATCCAAAAATTTACATCACTTTCATCTTTAAAAAGCCTTCCCGTTTGAATAACTGGTACAAATTTTAAACAATTAAATTTTCCTTTCCGAATATGAATTAATTCTTCTCCAACGTATTTAATTTTTAGTAAAAATGTCTCATCGTCCATAAAGGTTTTAAACTCAAATGTGTCGTTTTTCTTTATATTTTTAAAATTCAAGGTTCTAGCGTAATAAAATGAAGAAATCATATCTTGAATACCAATTGGGGTATTAAATTCTTTTCCAACTCCATTATTTACTTTTGCTTTATCCTGATTAAAAGTATAATCTTGAGTAATTTTATAACCACCTTCATTTACTCTTCTAACGAAAAGCCATGGAAACAATCCTTTTTTATCAATGTAACTTTCATAGGTGTCAACAACTTTAAAGAATGAGTTAAATCCTCCCAAAGTCACCCCTGTACCTTTTACATGTAGTAATTCTCTATCGTTGCCTTTTTTTGTAGTGTTATTCACTTCCAAAATTGCTTCTCCAGCATCTAAAAAACCATAAGAAATACGATAACGGAGTTTTTCTCCCGCTTGGAAAGCTTTATTTGTTGTTGTTGGATATGAAATAATTGTACTACTCGTCATACAAAGAAATACACCAACTAAAGCTAAAAAATAAATTGAAGTTTTCATACATTTTTAATTTGTTAATTATCACAAATCAAAGTACATGCCAAATAAGTTGAAATTAGAAATCAATTCAATTCTCAGACTCAACCTAAATCTTAATCTAAACTTAAACTTAATGTCAATCTCTATTCCCACCAATCCTAAAATCTATTTTATAATAGAACAAGGGTAAAAATCCTAATTGTTGTTTTTGAGCGATTGGTTCAACTGTTGGATTTGCTAAGTTTGGAGCATAAGCTAATCCTAATAAATTTTTAGTATTGAAAATATTTAACAAATCAATTCCTATTTCATGCGTAGCTTTATCAGTATTCATTTTCCAATTAACTTTTAAATCCATTCTGAAATAATCTTTGAATTGACGTTCATTAAAAGCAGAATCACTATAAATGATATCTTGAGCAGCTTTCGATTTTGCTACGTCAACATAACCGTATCTTTTCCCGCCAGCTTTAGTTATTTTTAATCCTAATGAAATGGTTTGTTTTTCAGAAACTTTAAATTCTTTTCCAGCTAATAAATTTGAAATATAATGGCCATTGAATGAACTGTTTCTTAATACCCCGTCACTTCCTTTGTATTTAGAATCATATAAAGTTCCCGAAAACATAAAGAAAAAGGATTTATCGAAATATTTTTGAACGGTAATCTCTAATCCATAATTATAGCCTGTTCCAGTATTTTTAAGTGAATCAGGGAAGAAACGCGCAAAACCACTACCCATATTAATCAAGGAGAAGGAAGAAGGATTTAATTCAACCGGAACATTGTAAACATATTGATAATAGGTTTCTGTTCGAACATTTAATTTATTTTTAAATGCTTTTTCATACCCTAAACCTGTATGTATACTTCTCGTGAAATCCATGTTCTTATTGTGCATAGCTGTTGTTCCTTGAAGATGATAAGTGTAGGTATACATTGGTTGTGTTTGACTATGCATACCTGCTCCAGCAAAAATCGACTGACTGTTTTTTAAATTCAATTTCCAACCCAAACGAGGTTCAATATAACTCACGCTATTACTCAACGTAAAATATTGACTATGCAACCCCGCGGTGAAATCCATGTTTTCTTTCATTCTCCATTTCCATTGAACAAACGGCTGAATTAAAAGCGCTGTTCCTTTGTAATTCCAACGATTCTCAAACATATAATTCACATTCAGAGAATCCAGTTGATCAAAATAATATCCTTCTAAATTTATACCTGCTTTTAATAAATGTTGTTTATTTATTTTGTGGTTAACACTAAAAAAGCCTGAAGATTTCGTCGTTTTGAAATAAAATCCCATTAGTGGATTAATCGAATCAACCGTTATATTTGTGCCAGTAGCATCTAGGTGACGAATCAAATAATTATGATGTGCATTTTGTTGATCATAACTTACAGCAACCGTAGCAGTGATAAATGTTTTTTCATTCAATGATTTTTTATATACTAACCCTGAAACACCCATGGAAGTCCCGAAATATTGATCTCTATCTCCTTCCCCATAAAATTCAGCAGAATATTTTTTTTGATCTGAAATTTTAATCGCAATTTGACTTTTCCCTCCAATTCCAAAAAATGAAAGTGAACCTCCTTTTTTTAATTGCCAATTAAATTTAAAAGATAAATCGCCATAAACAGGAACAGCATCGGTACCAATTTTGATATTCATTTGTTGGAATAAACTCAAAGTTGAATATCTCCCCATTATTAAATAACTCGATTTTTTAGATTTACTCAATGGTCCTTCCGCCATAAATTCAGTTCCTAAAAATCCAAATTGTCCTGTAAATTCATGGCGTTTATCGTTTCCATTTCTTAATTTCAAGTCAAACACACCTGAATTACTATTTCCATATTGTGCAGGAAAAGCACTCATGAAAAAGTCAGAATTTCCTAAAATTTTGTTATTCAAAATTGAAACCGGACCACCAGTACTACCCGAAACAGCAAAATGAGAAGGATTCGGAATATCAATTCCTTCTACTTTCCAAACAACTCCAAGTGGTGAATTACCTCTAATTACAATATCATTTCTTGAATCATCAGCCCCTTGAACACCTGCAAAATTGGAAGCCATACGAGCAGGGTCCGAACGAGAACCAGGATATCGATTGGTTTCATCAACACTAAATTTTTGAGCTGAAATTAGAGCCATTTCGTTGATGACCTCATTTTTTTTACGTGCTACAACAATAACTTCTTCTTTTTCTTGGTAGCGTTCAATTAATGAAATTTGAACAATGGTTTCTTTACCAGAATTAACATTAATAGATGTTGATTTAGGCTCATACAATGAACTTTTAGAATCAAGTCGGTATTTTCCAATTCCTACACTTTTAATCTCAAAATTACCTTCCGAATCAGTTAATATTTTAAAGTCAGGAATAGAATCATTCGAACCAAACAATTCAATTTTCACTCCTGCTAAAGGAAAATTAGATTCATTGTCAACAACTTTACCTCTTATTATTTGTGTAGGTTGAGCAAAAGCAGAAAAACAAAAAAATGAAAGTAAAAGACAGTTAAAAAATTTCATACTATTATTTCTAAGAGTTAATTAAAACTAGTAAAGATAAGAGAAATTTTATTTTACATTTTTAATACTTTTTAAGTATTCTTCTTTTGTCCATTCTTTTTTATAAACTTTTGTGAAATTATAAATGTTTAAAGAATTAAAATATAAATCTCTAACATTTGAATATACGATTCCATAATCTCCTTTGTACCAAAGAGGTATAATCGGAGGGTCTTGCATCAACACTTTTTCAGCTTTTGAAAAATAATTCATTTGGTCAGATAATTTATTCGATTTCTTAGCCATTTCAAATAAATTATCGAATTCTGAATTCACATATCTTGAATGATTTACAGGAGATAATTTAGATTTATTTGATGGAACAATTTTTCCGTAAAAATTAAATAAAAATGTCTCAGGACTTGCATAATCAGCAGTCCATGCTGCTCTGAAAATTTCTGAATTTCCTTTTTTAGCATCTTTTTCAAGCTGTTCAAATGAAGATGCATCAATGTTAACATTAATCCCTAAAACCTGAGATATTTGTTTTGAAAACTCATCAGCAACTGCAGAATGAACATCATTTATATTAAAACGTAAATTTATGGTTCCAAAACCTTTTCCGCCAGGGTAACCAGCCTCAGCTAATAATTGGCGCGCTTTTTCAGGATTAAAACTATAGGAAACAGATTTAATACCCTCATAATCATAACCCCTAAATGCATTTGGAATTGGCGGAACAATTCCATAATAACCTAATTCTGAAAATTGATTTCTTAAAATATCTATTCCTATTTGTTCTTTATCAATTGCATAATTAAAAGCTTGACGAACTTTCAATTTCTTAAATCGTTCATCTTGCATATTGAAAAAGTAAAAATTAGTTGTTAAAATCGGATTATTTTGAAGTACTAATAATGGAGGTGTTGAATTAAAATCTGAAATTCTACCTTCTAGCATTTTTGAGATTCTACTAGCTGGAAGACCAACTATTAAATCTAGCTTTTTTTGCTCAAATAAATCCAATTGTTCTAATTTTCTGCTTTCCAAGATATATATAACACTATCTAAATAAGGTAAAGCAAAACCATTCTCATCTGCTAAATAATAGTCTTCATTTTTTGTTAAAACAATTGAATTTGTAACCCCTTTTTTATACTCTCTAAAAATAAAAGGTCCTGTTCCAATCATGTCCTGTTCTAAGTTTGCATCTATGATTTTACGAGAAATTATTGCACAAGAAATATGAGCTAACTTATTCAAAAAATTATTATCTTTTTCATTCAATACAAAAGTGATTTTATTTCCATTTACTTTCAAACCACTTATATTTTTTGCCTTTTTAGTGTAAAATGATTGTGCCCCTTTTAAATATTGTTCAAATACTAAAGAATAGGCTACTCCTGCTGTACCAGATTCATCTTGAGAGCAAATTAATTCAACTGTTTTTTTAATATCATCAACAGTTAATATTCTTTCTTTTTCTGAAGCAAATACAGAAGAAGGATGAAATAATATATTGTTTCTAATAGTAAACTCATAAGATAATCCATCTGCACTAATTTTCCATGATTTCGCAATTTGTGGAGAAACGGATAAGTCTTTAGGATTTAGTGAAACTAAACATTCCATCACCTGACTCAAAACATTAGCAGAATATATATCACCAACATCTCTAGATATATAAGTTGCAGGCTCAGTTTCTAAAGATAATTTAATTGAACCACCAGCATTTTCATAAAGTGGTCGTTTATCATTATTACAAGAAAAGACTAACAATAATAGTATTGAGTAAAGGCAAATAATTTTCATTTTATATATCTAATTTTACTTACAAGATTAATGAAAATAAAGATTATATGGTTAAATTTTTAAAAAATATTATTTAATCAAGGATCAAAATAAGAGCTAAATTAAATTTTGGCGCGTTTTTTTTAAGTAATGAAATTGGTTCTACTTTTTTATTGCAAGCTAAAATATTTTACTTCATTTTTTTAAGCATAGTAGATTAATTAAAATAAATACTATATTTGCTAACATAAAATTTTGTTGTTATCTATTAAATAATAACACATAATACATTGGATTTAGATGAAATTTATACTTACTTTTCTGATTTTAAGCTTTTTAAGTGCAGCTTCGTACGGAGCTCTTTCTATTGAAGGTAGTTATCAAGGGAAAAACTTATACGTTCAAAATCCTATGGATGATGATGGATTTGGTTATTGTGCCACAAAAGTTACTGTAAATGGTGATATCATGCCTGGAGGAACAAGCATGGGGGCATTCGAAATTGATTTTTCCACATTCAATATAGCGATTGGTGAACCTGTTTTCATCGTTATTGAGCATAATGATGGTTGTAAACCTAAAATATTAAATCCTGAAGTTTTATTACCTAAAAGCACATTTAAGGTTACTTCTATAGAAATTAGCTCAAATGGACTTTTAAGTTGGAAAACTTCTGATGAGCATGGAAAACTTCCTTATATAATTGAACAATACAGATGGAATAAGTGGGTTAGTATTGGTGAAGTTCAAGGAAAAGGGAATATTGGAACAAACTCTTATGAATTTCAAGCCTCTCCTCATTCTGGAGAAAACAAAATTCGAGTAATACAAATTGACCATTCTGGCGCTAAGAGAGCTTCTGCTGAAGTGAAGTTTGTGTCTTCTTTAGCTGTTGTTACTAAAAGTCCAACTAAAGTAAAAGATATAATCAACTTTTCTTCAAATGGTAAACCCGTTGAAACTAGATATGAAATATTCGATGCTTATGGAAGTATCGTTAAAAAGGGAGTTGGAAGTTCTGTAAATTGTGAAAATTTAGTAAAAGGAATTTACTATATTAATTACGATAACATTAATGAGAAATTCATTAAAGGATAATAATTTATAGATTTAAAATATTAAATTGAAACCCTGTTTTAATAAACAGGGTTTTTTTATGTACTAAAAACTATGATTAAGAAAATTGAACATTTAGGAATTGCTGTAGAGAATATTCAAGAGTCTTTAAAAGTATATGAAACATTACTTGGAACAACTTGCTATAAATTAGAAGAAGTTGAATCAGAGGGTGTAAAAACAGCATTTCTACAAATAGGAGAATCTAAAATAGAATTATTAGAAGCTACAAATCTAGATTCACCTATTGCTAAGTTTTTAGGAAAAAAAGGAAAAGGAATACATCACATTGCATTTGATACGGATGATATTGAAAAAGATTTAGACCGCTTAAAGAATGAAGGTTTTGAATTAATTCACCAATCACCTAAAGACGGAGCGGACAATAAAAGAATTGCATTTTTACATCCAAAATCAACCGATGGAATTTTAATAGAATTATGTCAAGAAAAATGAAAATTATTCAAATAATTTTTCAATTGAATTATCTCCTTTAAGGTGTAAACCTTTTAAGCCAATTTTGATTGAACCTTCAATATGACCAATAGTATCATCTATAAATAAAGTTCTTGATGGATCTAAATTTTGCTCTTTACAAACCAATTCGAAGATTTCTTTATGAGGTTTCCTTAACTTGACTTCATGTGATAAATATACTTTTTCAAAGTAAGATTCTAATTTTCGATCTGTTGTATTTGCTAAAGAACGTTTAACAGCTTGTAGGTGAATATCATTTGTATTACTTAAAAGGAAAATTCGGTAGTTCGATTTTAATTTATCGAGTAACTCTAACCTTTCTTTTGGAAAATCTAAAATCATTGCATTCCAAGCATGAACAACTTTATTTGCGCTAACTCCACTTGGTAAATAAGGAAGCATCGAATTTATAAAATGCTGTGAAGATATTTTACCCGTTTCAAAATCGTCAAATAAATTACTCTGTTTAGCTTGCGTATACATTTCATCAAAATTTGCTAAACCCAAATTTTTAAAGGCATCAATAGTAAGTTTATAATCGAGATTGATAATAACACCACCTAAATCAAAAATAATAGCATCAAAAGAGTTGTTTTCCATACTACAAAGAAATAAAAAAGGGTGAGATAATTCTCACCCTAAATGGTCTATTTTTAATATAGCAATTATTTTTTCTCTTTAACAACCAATTTAAGGTCAAAAGAAAAAACAGGTGAAATTGATTCTGTATCACCTTCTTTTGGTTGAACACCAGGAATTTTAGCACTTGTGAAATCAAAATCAAACTTACCTGTGATTGTAGCACCTTTATCTGTTTTCTTAATTTCAACAGGGACATCTTGTTTCACATCAACACCTAATAAATTAATAGTAGTTGTAAGTTTTCCATTTTTGTATTCTCCTAAAGTTACTTTAGCAGTTGCATATTTAGAAACATTGAAAAAGTCTTCATTTTTCAAGTGTCCAGCTAAATAATCTTTTTTCTCATTAGGTAATCCAGCATCACTCACTTTAATTGAAGACAAATCAACAGTGAAAGTTCCATTAGCAACATTTCCTTTGTCCATTGTAAGTGAACCTTCACTAAAATCAACTACTCCTGAGTGGAAATAATTTGCATTTTTCCCAGCTTTCCATCCTAATGTTGATCCTGATTTATCAAGATTGTAAACCACTACATCATTTGATTTTTCTTTTTTCCCATATTGAAACGACACTAAAGCAGCTGTAACAGTTGCAATTACTAATACATTTGATAATTTCATTTTATTATATTTTTAAGTTTATACCGCAAATATACTAAAATTTATTTACCATGGTAAATAAATTTTAGAAAATTATATTTTTTAAAATTGAAAATGTTTTGCACTTGAAAAGAAAGTAATTCATATATTCGATAAAAAAACAAATTATGAAGTTGTATTTAGATACAAATCGGTTTATTGAGACAAATAACCCACTAGATATATCTATATCGTTGTCGAATACGAACGAAAATTTAAGAGCATGGCACGTAGATCTACCAGTAATAGAAGCTGTTAGAGCACATGGATTTGTTGGAGCAGTTGCTGAAGGAGGAAGTGTGAACTTCAGAAATATTTCTTTTAATCCCCATGGTCATGGAACACATACAGAATGTTTAGGCCATATTACTCCTATTATTTATTCAGTAAATTCATCTTTGAAAAAATACTTTTTTACTGCAGAATTAGTTTCGATTGAACCAAAAAGGATACAAAATCAAGAGGATGGAATTGATGATTTTATCATTACTAAAGAGCAATTAGAAAATTTTATTGGCGGTAAAAATTTGGAAGCTATAGTAATTAGGACTTTACCTAATCAAGAAAATAAACAACATTTGAATTATACCGCTTCAAATCCTCCTTATTTAGATATTGATTGTATTGAATTGTTAAATCAATGTGGCGTTAAACATTTGTTAATTGATTTACCATCAGTTGATCGTGAATCGGATGGGGGAAAATTATTATTTCATCATGCATTTTGGCAAGTTCCTTTAGATCCTCAATTTGACAAAACAATAACAGAATTAATATTTGTTAAAGATTCAATTAAAGACGGAAATTATATTTTAGAATTACAAACTGCACCATTTGAAAATGATGCTTCACCGAGTAGACCTATACTTTATGAAATTAAAATATAAAAAATATATCCTCTTAAATTTCCAAATTGTTTTTACATTTATAAAAAACTAAAATTATGTTAGCTCCTTTTAATTTACACAAATGGATTGACGAAAATCGTCATTTATTAAAACCACCAGTAGGTAACAAATGCTTATATAAAGAGGCTGGAGATTTTATTGTTATGGTTGTTGGTGGGCCAAATGCTCGTAAAGATTATCACTACAATGAAAGTGAAGAATTATTTTACCAAATTGAAGGGGATGCATTAGTTCGAATTCAAGAGGATGGACAACCAAAAGATATAGTTATCAAAGAAGGTGAAATTTTCTTATTACCTGGTAATACTCCTCATTCTCCAATTAGAGGTGAAAACACAGTTGGATTAGTGATTGAAAGAGTTAGAAAAGGAACTGATATGCAAGATGGACTTTTATGGTTTTGTGAGAAATGCAATCATAAATTAAAAGAGTACCGTTTTGGATTAGATGATATTGAAAATGGATTTTTACCAATGTTTAAAGAATACTATAATTCATTAGAAATGAGAACGTGTGAAAAATGTAATCATGTAATGGAAGCTGATGAACGCTTTATATAAAGTTTAAGCTCATAAAATAATTTAAAAGGAAAAGCCCGATTTGAAAATTCAAATCGGGCTTTTCCTTTAAGTAAGAAAATCTTATTCTTCTGTTGATTCAGTTTCATCAGTAACTTCTTCAGATACTTCCTCATCATCGTCATCGTCTGCTGGTTTAACAGCCCCACGAGCCATACGAACAGAAACAACAACAGAACTATGAGGATCTAAAATTGTAACTCCAGGAACTTGAACTTGTCCAACACGAATAGAACGTCCAATTTTTAAGTTAGTAACGTCCAATGTAATCGCATCAGGAATAACACTTGGTAAACCAACAACTCTTAAGTTACGGTATGCCTGCATTAATTTACCCCCACTCATTACACCTTTAGCAGAACCTGTAATACGAACTGGTAATGCAACTTTAACTGGTCTGTTATCTTCAAGTTGTAAGAAATCAACATGTTGAATATTACCTTTAACTGGGTGTTGTTGTAATTCACGAACTACAGCTTTAGCAACTTTCCCGTCGATGTTTAATTCGAATTGGTAAACTTCTGGAGAATAAATCAATCTTTCGATATCAATAATTTTTACAGAAAAGTGAGTCTGCTCACCTGATCCATAAAGTACACAAGGAACTTGACCTGAGTTTCTAGTCAATTTAGCATCCTTCTTCCCTACGTTCGCTCTTGACGAACCGCTCAATTGTGCAATTTTCATTTGTTTTGGTTTTTATGAAATTATAAAATGTGAACTAATTGATTCGTTACTAACTAATCGTTTGATTACATCTGCAAATAAATCAGCGACAGTTAATACTCTAATTTTACTACTCTGTTTTTTCAACGGAATAGTGTCTGTTACGATTAACTCAGTTAATCTTGAATTTTCTATTCTTTCGTATGCAGGTCCTGAAAGAACAGCGTGTGTACAGAAAGCACGAACACTAAGTGCTCCTTTTTCCATAAATAAATCAGCTGCTTTTGTCAATGTACCAGCAGTATCGCACATATCATCAACTAAAATAACGTCTTTTCCAGTTACATCACCAATCACAGTCATTTCAGCAATTTCATTTGCTTTTTTACGAGATTTATGACAAATCGCTAAACCAACGTCAAGTTTTTTAGCATATGAATTAGCACGTTTTGTACCTCCTGCATCTGGAGCTGCTAATATTAAATTACCAGTATTAAATTTTTCCATTTCTGGAAAGAAAATAGTTGAAGCAAACAAATGATCTACAGGAACTTCAAAAAATCCTTGAATTTGATCTGCGTGTAAATCCATAGTCATTACTCTATCAACTCCAGCAGCCATTAACATATTTGCTACCAATTTTGCGCCAATTGCAACCCTTGGTTTATCTTTTCTATCTTGTCGTGCAAATCCAAAATAAGGAATTACAGCGATAATTTTACGTGCAGATGCTCTTTTTGCAGCATCAATCATCAATAAAAGTTCAAATAAACTATCAGAAGGAGGCATTGTAGATTGTATAATAAATACATCCTGACCTCTAACTGTTTCTTCAAAAGAAGGCTGAAATTCACCGTCACTAAAGTCTGTAACAATCACATTTCCAAGAGGTATACCATATCTATCAGCAATTTTATTAGCTAATTGTTTTGTAGCTCTACCAGAAAATATTTTAACTCCTATTGACATAATTGATCTATTTGAATGTGCAAAGTTACTAAAATTTGATTAGTCTACGAAAATAAAACCGAGAGATTTATAAAATAAGAACAACTAATAGTTTATTGAATTTTCTAAAATTTAGTTCAAAGTATCCAAATATCATTCAAGTTCATTACATTTGCAGTCACGAACGATTTAAACGATTTCCGTTTAGTTTTGAAAATTGATACTTTATGAAAATTCTTGCAGCAAATAAACAATTAGATGTAATCATCGA
>CANCQX010000073.1 GCA_947380375.1 Flavobacteriales bacterium | reverse complement strand
AAGCCACGATGCATCTTTTGAGTCACAATAAGAAGTTAAGTAATCAAAGCCTTTATACACAGTCAGATATGGATGGTATTGTAAAATCATCTGCTAGTAAGATGATGAACAGTGCAGTTTTTGGTCAGATTGTAATTCTCGTTGTGTATCTACCTATATTTACATTACAAGGTATTGAAGGTAAGATGTTTAAACCGATGGCCCAAACCGTTGCGTTTGCATTAGTTGGTGCTTTTATTTTATCGTTGACTTATATTCCGATGATGAGTGCTTTTATTTTATCTAAAAAAACAGCAGTAAAAGAAACGATTTCGGATAAAATAATAGGTAAGCTAGAAAGATACTATCAAAAAACATTGGGCAATGCGTTAAAGTATCCAAAGGCAATTATTATTTCAGTTATCTCACTTTTTATCTTGTCTATTATAACAATGACCTCTCTTGGAGGTGAATTTATTCCAGCTTTGGAAGAAGGTGATTTTGCAGTAGAAACAAGAGTGTTGACAGGAACAAGTTTAGAGGCTTCGATAAATACTTGTTTGAAGGCTGAAAAGGTTTTACTAAATAAGTTTCCAGAAGTGATTAAAGTTGTTGGTAAAACTGGTAGCGGTGAAATTCCTACAGATCCGATGCCAATGGAAGCTACAGATTTAATGGTTATCTTGAAAGATAAGAAAGAATGGACTTCCGCAAAAACATTTAATGAATTGGCCGAAAAAATGAAAAAGGAGTTGGAAGTAGTGCCAGGGGTAACTTTTGGTTTTCAATATCCAGTTCAGATGCGTTTCAATGAATTAATGACCGGTGCACGTCAAGATATTGTATGTAAAATTTACGGGGAAGATTTGGACACATTGGCTAAGTATGCAAATAAGTTTGGTAAAATTATTCAAAAAATAGACGGTGCAGAAGATTTATATATTGAGTCTGTAACTGGGATGCCTCAAATTGTAATTGAATACGATCGCGAAGCAATTTCTCAATATGGATTAACTATAAATACGATAAATAATGCGATTAATTCAGCTTTTTCCGGACAAATAGCCGGTTTGGTTTACGAGGGAGAAAAACGTTTTGATCTAGTTGTCAGAATGGAAAAAGAGGGTAGGAAAGAATTAACGGATGTTCAAAATTTATTAATTCCAACTCCAAATGGCACCCAAGTACCTTTAAGCACATTAGCAAAAGTTGACATTATTGAGGGGCCCAATCAAATTCAACGTGAGAATACTAAACGTAGAATTGTTGTAGGATTCAATGCTAGAGGAAGAGATGTTCAAAGTTTAATGGAGGAATTGGGTAAAAAAGTAGATGCAAAAATTAAACTTCCTGCTAGTTATACAGTAGAATATGGTGGTTCATTTAAAAATTTAGAAGAAGCTAAATCAAGGTTGTCAATTGCTGTTCCTTTAGCTCTTTTAATGATTTTCTTTTTACTTTATTTTGCTTTCAAATCCGTTCAACAAGGGTTATTAATCTTTTCAGCAATTCCGCTTTCCGCAATCGGAGGTATTTTTGCTTTATACATTTTAGATTTACCATTTAGTATAAGCGCAGGTGTTGGATTTATAGCTCTTTTTGGAGTTGCAGTATTGAATGGAATTGTCTTGGTAGCCGAGTTCAATCGTTTACAAAATGAAGGTATGACCGATTTAAGAAGAATTGTTTTAATGGGAACTAAAATTAGAATGAGACCTGTTTTAATGACAGCTTTTGTGGCTTCTTTAGGTTTTTTACCAATGGCGATGAGTCACGGAGCTGGAGCAGAAGTTCAACGACCACTTGCCTCTGTGGTAATTGGAGGTTTGTTATTAGCAACATTTTTAACTCTTTTTGTCTTACCCATTTTATATGTTTTGTTTAGTAGTATAACAAATGCTAAAAAATTGAAATTAAATAAGAATTCAATTGTTATTGTCGCTCTATTTTTTGGATCTCAAAGTTTCGGTCAGACTCCAATTACTTTTCAAGAGGCATTAGATAAAGCAATTGAAAACAATTTATATCTAAAAAATGAAAAATTAAGAGCTGAATATCAAAAACAATTAATTAAAAGTTCAGGCGCAGTTCCTCAAACTATGGTTCAAGCAGAATACGGACGATTGAATAGTATGTATTATGATAATAGATTGAATATTTCACAAAATATAGAGTTCCCAACTGTTTATATAAATCGAAAAAAAGTAGTTACAGAGGAATGGAAAAAAAGTGAAATAAATGTTTCATTAAAGACAACCGAATTAAAAAAACAAGTTGCAATAGTATTCTATAATCTTGTCAACTTAGAAGAAAAGAAAAAGCTTTTGTTAGGTATTGATAGTATTTATTCAATTTATTTAGAAAGAGCGTCGTTGAGAGTTAAATTAGGAGAAAGTAATATTCTAGAAAAATCAACGATCGAAAATCAACGTTTACAAATTGGGCATCAATTAAATCAACTTAATGCAGATTTAGAGGTTGAATTATTACATTTTCAATTGTTATTAAATAGCTCAGAGCCAGTTTTTCCTTCAACTTCTGATGTTAAAATTCAGATGAATAATCAAATTGATAAGGAAGTGTTATTGAAGCACCCCAGTCTTCAGATGTTAGATGCTGATCTTCAAATAGCTCTAACTTCTATTAGACTTGAAAAATCTAAATTGAGTCCTTCTTTATTTATAGGAGTAAGTTCAGGAACTATGTATGGAACTGGTTCGGATAATAAAGATTATACCCATTCAACGCGTTTCAATAGTGCTCAGATTGGAATTGGCATACCGATATTTACAAATCAACGACAAAATATTATAGCTTCAAAAATTTATTCTCAAGTAGCCACAAATACATTTGAGATTGAAAAGCAAAATTTAGGGAACCAATTTAATATTGCCGTAAAACAATACGAAGTTCAAAAGTCAATAGTTGATGAACTAGAAAAAATAGCTCTTCCAAATGGAAAGCTGATTTTTGAAACAGCACAAAAACAATTTTTAAATGGTGATATTAATTATTTAGATTGGGCGCTTTTAGTGAATCAAAGCATTTCTGTTCAAAGTAATTACCAAGATGCGATTTTGAAGTTAAATGAAAATACTATTCAGTTGATTTATTTGTTGAATGGGGATTAGGTGTTCGGGATTTGGTGTTAGGTATTAGGTCGTTTCCGAAAACCCTACGTCGTAGAGATATTTTATGCAATGTCTCGTAACATATCCCAACAACATATAATATGAAAATGAAATTTTAAAAAATAATAAAAACAAAAAAAATGAAAAATTTATTAGTAATATCCATTATACTGATATTAACAGCTTGCGGAAGCAAAGAAGAAAAAGTTGTAGAAGAAAAACCTGCTTTGGTTGAATCAATGAAAGTGAGTTTAACAGCCGCGCAATTTGACAATGCAGGTATTGTTTTGGGGAAACCAGAAAAAAGAGAAATTTCTGAAATTTTAAAATTGAACGGAAAAATTGATGTCCCGCCTCAAAATTTAGTTTCAGTAAGTATTCCAATGGGAGGTTATTTAAAAACAACAGATTTATTACCAGGAATGGTAGTTAGAAAAGGTCAGGTTATAGCAACATTAGAAGATCAACAATATGTTCAATTACAACAAGATTATCTTTTAGCAAAGGTAAAATTGAAAACAGTAGAAGCAGAATATTTAAGACAAAAAGAGTTGAATGCAAGCAAAGCTTCTAGTGATAAAGTTTTTCAACAAGCCGAAGCAGAGTTTAAAAATGCTCGAATAAATTTGAAAGCATTGGATCAAAATTTACAAATTATTGGAATTAATCCAGATCGATTGGACGAATCAAAAATTTCAAAACGAATTTCTATTATTTCACCAATTGATGGGTACGTGGCGAAAATTAATGCGAATATAGGTAAGTATTTAACACCAAGTGAAGTGCTATTCGAATTGGTAAATGTGGCGGATATCCATTTAAATCTAACCGTTTATGAACAAGATTTAGCTAAACTTCAAATAGGCCAAAAATTAGTTGCTTTTAATAATAACGAACCAGGTAAAAAATATCCGTGTGAGATATTATTGATAGGTCATTCTTTAACTGCAGAAAAAAACACCGAAGTGCATTGTCATTTCAAAAATTATGACAAAAGTTTAGTCCCAGGTATGTATATGAACGCTGAGATTGAGTTGAAAAATGTAAATGCGATAACTGTCCCTGAAGAATCTGTCGTACGTTTTGGGAATTTTGAATATATTTTTGTAGAATTGAAGAAAAATCAATTTGAAATGATTGAAGTTAAAACAGGCGCAAAAGAAGATGGATTTGTTGAAATAGTAAATAATGAAAAGTTAAATAATCAACTAATAGTTGTGAAAGGGGCTTATTCATTATTGATGAAATTGAAAAATTCAGAAGAATAGAATTGCTTTTTTCGTTTTAGGATAAAAACGAAATTGATTCATTTAATAGTACAAACATTTTAAAATTAAAAAATTATGAACGACGCACATTTTCATTTAGTAGTAAATCATTTGCCAATTATTATTCCTATAGTAGCAGTAGCAGTATTAATTGCAGGTATTATAATTAAATCAGAAGTAGTAAAACGAGTATCTTATTTTCTATTTGTAATGGCAGCAATTTGTACATTTCCTGCTTTTGCAACAGGAGAAGGAGCCGAGGAAGTTGCCGAAGGATTGCCAGGAGTTACAGAACATTTTATTCACGAACACGAAGAAAAAGCAGAAGCTTTTGCATTGTTAAATTATCTTTTAGGTTTCATTTCAATGATAGGAATTTGGGCTAGTTGGAAACAAAAACAATTTGCAAAATGGTTAAGTTTTGCTATTTTATTATTTGCATTTATCGTAATTTTTAAAGGACGTGAAGTTGCAACATCAGGAGGTGAAATCAGACATACTGAAATTCGTAAAGGTGCAAAAATTCAAAACGAAGAACAAAACGATTGATATATATGTGTGTAGGTATAGGGCATGCCCTATACCTACACACATATATATATTCAAAAGACCACATTTTTAAATAATATCAATTAAAATACGTTATTTGTATCATAATTGAAAATATGAATCTGTATTCAAATAAACAAAAATGGAAAATTGCCCTATTAATAATTGCATTATTGATGGTAGGTGTTTCATTATTTGTATCCAATACAATTGTAAAAGGCGTTAGTGAACGTGAACGTGAACGAGCAAAACAATGGGCTGATGCAATCAAAAAGAAAATAGAATTAGTCCAATTAACAAATGGAGCCTTTACACAATTGCGAAATTTGGAACGTAAAAAAATGGAGGTTTGGCTCGATGCTACTAAAGAATTATCAAAGGAAATCCCATTGGATATTATTCCTGACTATACGCTTCCATTAAAAATTATCAACGAAAATAAAGATATTCCAGTTATCGTTTTAGATGCTCAACGATCAATTTCAGCGCATAATAATATTGATTTTGACACTACCCAATTTCGTTTAAAACATACTAAATCATCAAACAAGGAACTAGTTAAATTGTTTGATGATTCATTGGTGAAACTTTCAGAGATTTGGAAAACTAAAAACAAAGCATTTACAATAGAAGTTTACAAAGGTTTATTTATGACCTATGTTTACAACGATTCGAAAGGAATTGTAAAGTTAGAAGCAGAAAGAGATGCTTTAATAAATGCATTCAATCAAGAGTTAATTGATAATCAGGGATTAATTCCTGTGCTTTTAATAGATTCTTTAACGCATCAAATTGTTGGAAGTAATTTACCTAAAGAAAAATTAACTGCCTCAATTTTAAACAAAACAATTTCAAAATTAAAGCTTAATAATAGACCAATTGTAATTGATTTTCAAAATGCAAAGAAGAGCATATTGTATTACGATGAAAGTCCGGAGTTAAAGCAATTAAAGTATTTTCCTTATATTCAATTTGCGATAATTGGACTTTTTGCCCTAATAGGTTACATTATTTTTAGTACGTTTAGAAAAGCTGAACAAAACCAAGTTTGGGCTGGAATGGCGAAAGAAACAGCTCATCAATTAGGAACGCCGTTATCATCATTAATGGCTTGGATTCAATTATTGGAAGCTCAAAATGTAGATCCAATGATTACTGAAGAGATGATGAAAGATGTGGTTCGTTTGGATAAGGTAACAGATCGATTTTCAAAAATTGGTTCGATTCCAAAATTAGATGATAAAGATTTAACTCAAACAGTTAAAAATGTTTTATCTTATTTACGCCCGAGAGTATCTGATAAAGTTTCAATCGAATTAATGCCCGGAGAAAATATTTCAACAAATCACAATGGACCTTTAATGGAGTGGGTGGTAGAAAACATCTGTAAAAATGCTGTTGATGCTATGAGTGGCAAAGGAAAACTTGAAGTTACAATTCATAGCACACCTGAATGGGCTCATATTGACATTAAAGATAATGGAAAAGGAATATCACCGAAACAAATAAAAACCATCTTTGAACCAGGATTTTCAACAAAAAAACGAGGGTGGGGATTAGGATTAACTTTAGTTAAAAGAATTGTAAAAGATTATCACAAAGGAAAAGTATTTGTATTAGATTCACATTTAGATATTGGTACTACATTTAGAATTAGTGTGCCTTTGTAAATGAATTGATTTGTATTCGTAGATACGCGATTAATCGCGTATCTACGAATACAAATCATAAATCTCCTGATAAAATTTCATATTTCCAGATATCAAATTCAGCTTCGTGATTTTTATCTTCAGGATTCGTTAAGATCTTTGATCTTCTCCAATCTCTTAAATTAATTTCAGGAAAGAACGTGTCAGCATCATAAGACTTATTGATTTTAGTAACATACATTTCATCAACTATATCCTTCTTTAGTGCTTCCTTATAAATTTCTCCTCCACCAATAATAAACATTGTTCTGTCTTCTTCATTTTCATAATGTTTTAAGACTTCGTCAAATGAATGAAAAACAAGGCATCCTTCAGCTTTAAAGGATTTATTTCTAGTAAGAATTACATTTTCACGATTAGGAAGTGGACGGTATTTTTCGGGAATTGATTCAAAGTTTTTTCTACCCATAACAACAATGTTTTCGGTAGTTTTTTCTTTGAAAAATTTCATATCAGCAGGAAGGTGCCACATTAAATCATTGTTTTTACCTATTCCTCTGTTTGCATCCATTGCAACGATAATCGCTATGTTCATTTTACTTTTTTTAGATATTAGACATTAAGAATATTAAACAGCTACTGAAGCTTTAATATGCGGATGTGGATCGTATCCTACTAATTCAAAATCTTCCAATTTAAATTCGAAAATATCTTTTACATTTGGATTAATCTTCATTGTTGGTAACGGTCTGAAATCACGCGTTAACAATAAATTTGTTTGTTCAATATGATTGTTGTAAAGATGAGCGTCTCCCATTGTGTGAATAAATTCGCCCACTTCTAGCTCACAAACTTGAGCAATCATCATCGTTAATAAAGCGTAAGAAGCAATGTTAAAAGGAACACCTAAAAATGTATCTGCACTTCTTTGGTATAATTGACAGCTTAATTTTCCGTCTGCGATATAAAATTGAAATAAACTATGACAAGGAGGTAAAGCCATATTATCAACATCCGCAACATTCCAAGCCGAAACCATTAAACGACGAGAATTAGGATTCGCTTTAATTTGATTCACAATGTTTGTTATTTGGTCAATTGTTCCTCCGTCTCGAGCAGGCCAGTTTCTCCATTGGTAACCATAAACTGGACCTAAATCACCATTTTCATCTGCCCATTCATCCCAAATTGAAACATTGTTATCCTTTAAATATTTAATGTTTGTATCACCTTTTAAAAACCACAGCAACTCAACAATAATTGATCTCAAGTGAAGTTTTTTTGTAGTCATACAAGGGAAACCTTCCGATAAATCATATCTACTTTGGTAACCAAAAACGGATAATGTTCCAGTTCCAGTTCGGTCTCCTTTTTGAGTACCGTTTTCTAAAATATGTTTTAATAAATCGTGATATTGTTTCATCTTGAAATCTACTTTTTTAGTTTTCGAAGATAGTAAATTTCAGTATTGAGATTTAATTTTTGATCTTAAATTATAAACAAAATTCAAGTTAAATTGTTCATTTATTTTTCAGGTATTTTAGAGCTTCTTGTAAAAATAGTGTAACAAAATTCTTGCTTACTGCGTTAATGATTAATTTAGGGTTTAAATTTTGGATTATATATTTTTTTGAAGGAAATAAAACCATATCAAGTTCTACTATTTATATTTGCAGTAATGCTTTTATTGACTCCTGTAGTTTATTTTTCTCCAGAGGAAGGATATGATTTAGGGTTAACAAAAATCAATTTTTTATCGAAAGAAGAATTTTTTCATCCTAAAAAACAAATTAAGAAAGACATTTCTAAATTAGTTGCATCGGTTGATACAACAAATTTGGATGTTGAAGTTGACAAACCATTATTAAAGAATTTAGAACCATTAAAAATCAACCCAACAGCGAAGAAATTAAAGCATATTAATAATTCGAAAGGTTCTTTAGGTGCTCCAAAAGGTGGTGATTTATCCGACGAGAGTACAACTGAATTACATCTAAGCGATGCTGCTAGAGCGAATTTATATCGTTTTTTTGAGAAGATGGATAAGGTTGCTTCCGAAAAATCAAAATTACATATTTTACATTATGGTGATTCTCAAATAGAAGGGGATAGAATGACTTCATATATTCGCCAACGTATTCAAAATCAATTTGGTGGTAATGGTCCTGGTTTAATACCTGCTATGAATGTATATCAAACTATTTCCTTTAAGCAAAACTATTCTTCAAATTTTGTTCGATATAATTGTTTTGGAGGATTAAAATTAAAAAATAGAAGATACGGAGCAATGGGTTCAGCCGCAAGATTTACAGCTGAAGAATATGATAGTTCAGATATTGCTAATACAAACACAATTAAGGAAGCTTGGATTGAAATAGAGCCTTCCTACAGTGCGCAAAGTAGGGCAAGAAGTTATAATAATGTGAAGTTGTTTTATACAAGTTGTGTAAAACCGTGTGCTGTAAAAATATATCAAAATGGTAGGTTGATTCATGAAGATAGTTTGATTAAAGATGGGAAATACCATGTTTTACCACTTAATTTTGCTTCATCTGCTGGAAAATTGAAATACGTTTTCTCAAGTGCATTGAGTCCAACTATTTGTGGATTCTCTCTTGAAGGAGATTACGGTATTCAAGTTGATAATATCGGAATGAGAGGTTGTAGTGGTACTTTTTTCGGATATTTAGATCATAATGTTGTTGCTAGAATGTACGATGATTTAAATAGTGAACTCATTCTATTACAATTTGGTGGTAATTCGGTTCCTTTCTTTAAGGATAGTTCCTCTGTGAGAAGATATACTGCTCAATTTCAATCACAAATACGAATGGTGAAAAGGTTACATCCTTCGACTTCTATTATTGTTATAGGACCAAGTGATATGTCAAAATATATTGGTGGTATCTATGAATCTTATCGTTTATTACCTTACATTGTTTCTCAAATGAAGAAAGTTTCTTCAATAGAAGGTGCTGGATATTGGGATTTATTTTTAGCAATGGGAGGACTGAATTCTATGCCATCTTGGGTTGAAAGTGGTTTAGCTGGAAAAGATTACATTCATTTTAGTAATAGAGGAGCGAGTATTGCATCACAACTATTTTACGATGCCTTTGAAGCTGAATTTGCAAAATGGAAACAACAATAATTTTGAATTTGTCAAATAAAATTAAAACATAAATTGATAACAAACCGTAAAAATTTAATTGTGAAATTTATTTATAGTATAGGATTTGTTTTTATGTTGTTTTCGTGTTCTACGATTGCACAAATTTTTGTGCATAAAGACTCTTTGAATGATTATCAATTTTCAGATATTTATAACTTAGATACAACCCTAAAGTCAAAATATCCATTTATTCATTTTGAAAAAAATAATTTTCAGTTTTTAACTCCTATGAGTCCAAATTGGGTTAATTTATATCGAAATGTTCAAAAAATGGTTCATGAGAAAGATAGAAAATTAAACTTTTACCACATTGGAGGTTCTCATTTACAAGCAGATATATATACTCATGATATTAGAGAAAAATTACAAACTACTTGGGAAGGAATCCCAGGTGAAAGGGGTTTTTTATTTCCATTTGATCTAGCTAAATCGAATAATCCTGCTAATTATGAATTTTCTTCCTCCAACAATTGGAAATCATATAGAAGTGTTTCACATGATGTATGTGAATTAGATTATGGTTTACTAGGGGCAATAGTGACTTGTTCAGATCCTAAAATGGATTTACATTTTCGTCACGATAAGACAAAGGTTAAACCTGGTTTTTCAAAAATTAGAATTTTTCATAACAAAGGTAAATTTCCATACAAATTAGATTTTGGTTCAGTTCAAGAATGCATATTAGAAGAACGTAGAAATGAAGATGTTGGTTATACGGATATTTTCTTTTTGGATTGTATTGATTCATTTGACCTTGATATTCTAAAAATGATAACCGAACCATTTGAATTAAAAATTTCAGGCATTCAATTAACGAATCAACAACCTGGAATTTCCTATACTTCTATAGGGTTAAATGGTGCGGCACTATTTACTTATTTAGAATGCGGAAATTTTGAAGAACAATTAAAACAGTCTGCTCCTGATTTTTTTGCTTTTTCGGTCGGAACAAATGACGCAAATGTTCCATTTGATAGTTTTGACCCACAAGTTTATAAATCGAATTTAGAGAAAATGATTCAAATTGTGCTTCGTGCAAATCCAAAATGTGCTATTTTGCTAACAGTTCCAAATGATTCGTACTACCACAAAAAGAGCTTAAATAAAAATATTGCTCGACAAAGAGATGTAATTAATGAATTAGCCGTCCAATACCAATGCCCTGTTTGGGATTTGTACGGTATAATGGGTGAATTAGGTTCCTCCAAAACATGGCAAGATGCAGGTTTAATGAAAGAGGATAAAGTTCATTTTACTTCAATTGGTTACCACCTAAAAGGAGATTTGTATTTTGATTCATTTATGAAATGGTTGGAACAGATGGATGTAAGTAAATTGAAAACAAAAAACTAAATAATGTTAGAAAGGTTATTTTCATTTAAAAATGGTCACGGGTTTGGTATTAGTTTTACCCAACTCGACTTTTGGCTGTTCTTTTTATTAGTAATGATGGTTTTTTCTGTCTTGCATAAAAAGACGATAATGAAAACAATTTTCTTTACAGCTATAGGTTTGTTTTTTTATTTTAAAACATCAGGAGCTTCTGTTTTAATACTTTCATTTTCAATAATTTTTAATTATTTTTCAGCGAAATGGGTTTTTAAAGCGACTTCTAAAATTGGGAAAAAATCGATAATGATTTCCTCTGTTGTTTTAAATATTTTGATTTTAGGATATTTCAAATATGCTTTCTTTTTTACAGAGTCGTTCAATGAAATGTTCCACACGAATTATGAGGCTTTGAATTACTTCGCCCAATGGACAAGTGGTTTTACCGGAACAGGTTCATTGGTAGATAAAATTATTGTACCGGCGGGAGTTTCTTTTTTTACATTTCAGAGCATCAGTTATATAGTAGATGTTTATAGAAAGGAAATTGAACCTGTAAAAAACTTTTTTGAGTATTCTTTTTTCATCACCTTCTTTCCCCATATTCTATTAGGTCCTATTGCAAGAGCAAAAGATTTTATCCCTCAAATTAATGAACCATATTCTTTAAATAAGACAGATTTCAGTTGGGCAGTTATTCAAATAGTAAAGGGTTTAATAAAGAAATTAGTAATAGCAGATTATATAGCTGCTCATTTTGTAGATAAGATAATTGATACTCCCGAAGCATATCCTGGATTTTTAGGAGTTATTGCAATGTGGGCATATTCACTTCAGATTTACGGTGATTTTTCTGGTTATACAGATATAGCAACCGGTGTAGCTCGATTAATGGGATTTAAATTATTCCAAAATTTTGACTCTCCTTATAAGGCAATAAATGTAGCTGATTTTTGGAGAAGGTGGCACCGTTCATTAGGATCTTGGTTGAGAAATTATTTATACATACCATTAGGCGGAAATAAATCGGGTGGATGGGGAACTTACATAAGTACTTTAGTAATATTCACTTTTTTGATTTTTATTACACAATGGTATGAATTGATTTTCATATATATAGGAATTACATCATTTTATATCTTGGGTGTCATTTTTTATCCAAATCTGAATAAATATGTACACCGCGATTTGAATCTATTAATCACGATGGTGGTAGGTGGACTTTGGCACGGACCAAGTGTGAATTTCGTAATTTGGGGTACAATGAATGGATTGGCTTTGGTACTTTTTAATTATTGGAAAAAAGTAAGCCCGTATGAAAAAAATACTTGGAAAATAACTCATTTTTGGAAAATTTTCATCACTTTCAATTTCATCACTTTCACTCGTATTTGGTTTATAATGCAAAAAGATGAAGCGCCTTTGTCATTTTTAAATCATATTTGGACAGGTTTTGGATTTGATATTCCGACATTCTTTAAAGTGATTTATACGTATCAGGTTGTATTTATAATTATGCTTTCAGGCTTTATTATTCATTGGTTGCCAAATCGAATTAAAGGAATGTACGAAGATTTGTTTACAAAAATGCCAATGTATTTACAAGCTTTTTCTGTAGCTGTAATTGTGCTTTTAATTTATCAAGCTGTATCAGACGAATCTAGAGGTTTTGTTTACTTTTTGTATTAGATTCAAGACTTTAATACTCTCGACCGCTTCGCTCAAAGACTTATGATTTCTTCAGATGATAAATTATTAAAATTTTCAAATTGAATTTAAATCTAGAATTAGGAAGTGAAGTGAGTCTCTTGTCTTTGAGTCTTTCATCTTAAAGTCTATGTCAAATATTCCTCTTAGCAAATTCCCATAAAACGGCTCCAGCACAAACGCTTACATTTAAACTATGTTTTGTTCCAAATTGAGGAATTTCTATAATGTAATCTGAAGCATTTATAACTTCTTGGTCAACTCCATCAACTTCATTTCCAAAAACCAATGCATATTTTCCTTCAGGAAGTGTTGGTACATCTTGAAGAAAAGTAGTTTTTTCAGCTTGTTCGACACTACATATTTTAATGTTTTGAGTTTTTAATTCATTTACTAAATCCAAAGTTGAAGTTCTATGTTCCCAACTCATAGATTCAGTTGCACCTAGGGCTGTTTTTTGAATATCTCGATGAGGTGGAGTTGCAGTAATTCCACACAAATATATTTTTTCAACGTTGAAAGCATCTGAAGTTCTAAAAAAGGAACCAATGTTATTTAAACTTCTAATGTTATCTAAAATTACAATGATTGGAAATTTTTCTTGTTGCTTAAATTCCTCTTCAGACACACGGTCCAATTCCCAAAGTTTTAGTTTTTTGTTCATTTAAATAGATATTGTCGCACGAAGATAATTAAAAAGAGACCTTAGATTGTTAGAATTAAGACAATAGACTTTCATTTTTCTACAATTAAACTTTATTCACTTATAATTATTCTTATTTTCTTCAGTTATTAAGTTGTATATATTTGAAATACAGATATATATATGCCATATTTATCCTATCTAATGTCTATTGTCTAAACATCTACTATCTAAAATGTTAATAATAATCACCCCCAAATCTTTGTCACTTCACTACTTGACTTTACATTTACATTGAAATAAATATACGTTCGTTTTGGCTAAGGAAAAGGAAACAAAAGTGAATGGAGTAGTTGAAACTCCCTTAATGAAACAATATAACGAGATTAAAAGAAAGCATCCTGATGCTATGCTTTTATTTCGTGTGGGAGATTTTTACGAAACCTTTGGTGAAGATGCTATAAAAGCTTCAAAAATTTTAGGTATTACTTTGACAAAACGTAAGAATGGTGCTGCTGCTTATATTGAATTGGCTGGTTTTCCGCATCATTCTGTTGATACTTATTTACCAAAATTAGTTCGTTCCGGACAAAGAGTTGCTATTTGTGATCAATTGGAAGACCCTAAATTAACAAAATCTATTGTTAAAAGAGGTGTTACTGAATTGGTTACACCAGGAGTTTCATATAACGATCAAGTTTTAGATCAAAAGAAAAATAATTTTTTGTGTGCAATTCATTTCGATAAAAAGGAACACGGAATTTCATTTTTAGATGTTTCAACTGGAGAATTTTTGATTGCTCAAGGTACGACAGAATATATTGATAAATTGATTCAAGGTTTCGAACCAAAAGAAATTTTATTTCAAAAAAATAGAAGCAAAGATTTTACAGAATCACACGGTTCGGCATATTATACTTTCAAACTAGACGATTGGATATTCACTAAAGATTATGCTGATGAATCGTTAAATAAACATTTTGAAACTAAGTCTTTAAAAGGGTTTGGAATCGATAATATTAATTTAGGAATAATTGCAGCCGGTGCTATTCTCCATTATTTATCAGAAACCGAACACAGTCAATTAGGTCATATTACATCGATTTCTAGAATTGAAGAAGAGAAATATGTTTGGTTGGATCGATTTACAATTCGAAATTTGGAGTTGATTCATTCTCCTCACGAAAATGCTACAACATTAATCAATATTTTAGACAGAACTAGAACTCCAATGGGAGGTAGGATGTTGAAACGTTGGATGGTACTTCCTTTGAAAGATGAAAAACCAATCAAAGACCGCTTAGATGCTGTTGCTTTTTTAAAAGACAACGAAGATGTTTCTTATGAATTAAGTGAACGTTTAGACGACATCGGAGATTTAGAGCGTTTGATTTCTAAAGTTGCAGTTGGAAGAGTAAATCCGAGAGAAGTTGTTCAATTAAATCGTACAATTCAACAAATTCAACCAATTCGAGAAGTTTTATCTTCTGTTAAAGTAAAATCTTTAAAGAATTTATCTGATCAATTAAATCCTTGCACTGAATTAATTCAAGCTATTTCCAAAACAATCATAGAAGACCCTGCTGTTCAGGTAGGGAAAGGATATGTTATTGCAAACGGATTTAATGAAGAATTAGACGAATTAAGAGCTGTTTCTTCTTTAGGGAAAAGTTTCTTGGATGATATGCAAAAACGAGAAGTTGAGAAAACTGGAATTCCTAGTTTGAAAATTTCTTATAATAACGTGTATGGTTATTATTTAGAAGTTACGAATACACATAAAGACAAAGTTCCAGAAGAATGGATTCGTAAGCAAACATTAGTGAATGCGGAAAGATACATTACACCAGAATTAAAAGAATACGAAACAAAAATTTTAGGAGCTGAAGAAAAAATTTACGCGATTGAATCTCGACTTTTTCAAGAATTAGTAGTTTCGATGGCGAAATATATTCAGCAAATTCAATTCAATGCTGTTTTAATTTCTCAATTGGATTGCTTAGTTTCATTTGCGCAAGTAGCTCAACAAAATAATTATACTCGACCAGATGTAAACGATTCATATGTAATTGATATTAAAGAAGGAAGACATCCTGTAATTGAAAAACAATTAAAAGTAGGGGAGGAATATATTTCGAATGATGTATTTTTAGATAGTAATTCACAACAAATTATTATGATTACCGGACCAAATATGTCTGGTAAAAGTGCTATTCTTCGACAAACAGCTTTAATCAGTTTAATGGCTCAAATGGGATCTTTTGTACCTGCTAAATCTGCGAAATTAGGATTAGTTGATAAAGTCTTCACTAGAGTAGGGGCTTCCGATAATATTTCTTCAGGAGAATCTACGTTTATGGTGGAAATGAACGAAACATCTAGTATCTTAAATAATCTTTCAGAAAGAAGTTTGATTTTGTTAGATGAAATAGGCAGAGGTACAAGTACTTATGATGGTATTTCGATAGCTTGGGCGATTGCAGAATACCTGCACGAACACCCAAAAGCAAAAGCTAAAACATTATTTGCAACGCATTACCACGAGTTGAATGATATGACGAAACAATTTGATCGAATTAAAAACTTTAACGTTCAAGTGAAAGAAATTGGTCAGAAAATATTGTTTTTGCGAAAGTTAGTAGAAGGTGGAAGCGAGCATTCATTTGGTATTCATGTAGCAAAATTAGCAGGAATGCCAAGTCACGTTGTGAATAGAGCTACAAAGATGCTTGCTCAATTGGAAGAGTCGCATGAAATAGGTGAAAAGTCTAATACAAAGGAAAAAATTAAAAATGCTATTTCAAGTCCAGATATGCAGTTAAGTTTTTTTCAGATGAACGATCCAGTTTTAGAAAATATAAGAGAAGAACTTATTTCAATAGATATCAATACATTAACTCCCGTTGAAGCGTTGATGAAATTGAATGAGATTAAGAAAATAATAGGTGGATAAATAGTTAATTAAAAAAAACTTCATTTTTTCTTAATGAAGTCTTTTTATTTTAAATAAAGTTTCTATCTTTGTCTCCCGAAGCAAAGCGATGCTCGTAAGTAAATAAAATATAAGCGAGAGTAGCTCAGTTGGTAGAGCACAACCTTGCCAAGGTTGGGGTCGCGAGTTCGAATCTCGTCTCCCGCTCAAAATTAAAATCGTCTGCTCGGATGGTGGAATTGGTAGACACGCCGGACTTAAAATCCTGTGCCTGTATGGGCGTGCGGGTTCAAGTCCCGCTCCGAGTAC
>CANCQX010000072.1 GCA_947380375.1 Flavobacteriales bacterium | reverse complement strand
GGAACGATTAATTTAAAACAAATTTAAAGAAATCTAGAATAGATTTTTGTTAAATAAAATTAAACCTTTTATTTTAACCAAAAAAAAATAATTAATAATAAATATCATCTTAAAAAGAAAAAACAAGAACAAGATAACCTAAATAATTAGTATATTGGTAGCATGAGTGATACAAAAAAAATAGATGAAAAACTTACTGATTTACTAGGAATTAAATATCCTATTATAATGGCGCCAATGTTTTTGGTTTCAAATACTAAAATGATAATCGAAGCTTTAAAGTCGGGTATAACTGGTGCTATTCCTGCGCTAAATTACAGAACAACTGAAGAGTTAAGAACAGCTATTAAATCCATAAAATCTGAAGTTGATGGACCTTTTGGAATTAATTTAATTGTTAACAAATCTAATTTTCTTTACAAAGAACAATTAAAAGTTTGCTGTGAAGAAAAAATTGCATTCATCATTACATCCTTAGGTTCTCCCGAAGAAACAATTATTGAAGCTCATAAAGCAGGTGTAAAAGTTTTTTGTGATGTAACAAACGTAAAATATGCAAAAAAAGTTGAAGAACTTGGAGCTGATGCTATTATTGCAGTAAATAAAGAAGCTGGTGGTCATGCAGGAAATCTTTCTTATAAAGAATTGATTCCCGAATTATTAAAAAACGTTTCAATACCCTTAATTTCTGCAGGAGGAGTTGGAACAGGGAAAGGTATAAAGAGTATGCTTGAATTAGGTGCTTCAGGAGTTTCAATGGGGAGTGTTTTTATCGCTTCAAAAGAATCTGAAGTTTCTCAAGAATACAAACAAGCATGTGTAGATTATGGTGCTAAAGATATTGTAATGACAACAAAATTGTCAGGAACACCTTGTTCAGTAATAAAAACACCTTATGTTGAAAAAATTGGAACAGAACAAAATTGGCTTGAAAAAATACTCAACAAAAGCAAACGATTAAAAAAATGGGTAAAAGCATTTACATTTTATAGAGGAATGAAAAATCTTGAAAATGCTGCTTTTGGAGCAACTTATAAAACAGTATGGTGTGCTGGTCCGAGTATTGAATATGTAACAGAAATAAAAAGCATTAAAGACATTGTAAATCAATTAATAACAGAATATGAGCAACCAAATTAAGAAAACCTCTATTCGAACAATGCAATGGAAATTATTTCTTTTGGGTCTTTTCAAAATTCCAATTATTGGTTTTACGCGACCTAAATTAATTTCCATTGACGATGATAATGTGGTTGTTAAAATAAAACTGAATCGCAGAACAAAAAACCACTTGAACTCTATGTATTTTGGGGCTTTAGCAGTTGGAGCAGATATAGCTGGAGGAATTCACGTATTTCACTTTTCTGAAATCTTGAATAAAAAAATCTCCTTTTCTTTCAAAGGTATGAAAGCAGAATTTGTGAAAAGAGCAGAATCAGATGTTTATTTTTCTAGCAACGAAGGGAAAATTATTAAAGAAGGTATAAATGAAAGCATTCAATCAGGCGAAAGAATTAATAAAACGATACTGGTAACAGCAAAAAACGAAAGTGATGAAATCGTAGCGACTTTTGAAATGATTACTTCATTGAAAGTGTTGATTTAAAATTGAATTTCGTGAATTTCTTTATTCTCATAGGATAGGATTTAAATCCTATCCTATGAGAATAAAGAAATCAAATATAAAATCCCTACCCTTTCAAAAATTTAATTGTCCGAGTTTCATTCCCGAAATTGAAAACGATAAAATAAACACCTGATTTCAAGCAATCTACATCAATTGCATTTATAAATTCACCTTTTAACAAATCCCTTCCAAATACATCTTTAATAGTATATTCTTTGAAATCAACTGAAGCTTTAAAATACAACTTATCTTTTACAGGATTAGGATAAATAGTTACATCAAAATCACTTATCACCTTTTCGATGCCCAAAGTTAATTTTTCACTAGGTAAAATCAATTTACTTGTATATTGCTGATTGTGAAATAATTGTATATTAGCACTATTGGTATCTCCTGCTGAATACATTTTTCCTCCATTTTGTAAATTGACATCCCAACGGGTTGAATTATTTCCACTGACATAAATTTTTAATTGATGTCCTGCTTTCCAGGTATAATTAACGAATGGAAGCTCAACAACCGCCTCATAGATATTTCCAGCAGTCATAAATGATTCATCTGCTTTCGTATATCCATTTCTAAAACGTAAACGCTTTATTCCATCATTTATAAGCATACTTCGACCATCCGGATAAACATCAACTAAACGAACAGATAAATCGGAATCAGGCTGATTACAAGATACATAAATGTCTAATTTAACCTTACCAGAAACCAATAAATCAGCTGTTAATTCATTTGTCGAAAAAGTGATCAAATCCGTTCGATTATCCAAAGAAGCTTGATTATAGGGGCCTTGTTGTAAGCCTGTACTTAATGTCGCTCCTCCAATTGTTGGCGAAGGATGTCTAGGATCTGAAAGAAAAGTTGAACTCCCCGACCCTACTCCAACTAACAATTGGTTATTTTCAGATAATTTTAGATCTTTCGTTACCAATGTTTCTATGGAATTTAAATCCGAATGATTCCATTTATTTTTACCCAATTCATAATAAGTAATTGCCGAAGTGGATTCCCAATTATTAGCAGTATTCAATAGATAAAAACTAAAAAAATCTCTCGCCATTGTATCTGATTTATAAGCGGCATCAGGATACGTTAATTCACCTTGAACTGAAGATCCTACATTAGCAATTCCTGTTCCACCGTGAACCCAAGGACCAATTAATAACCATTGTTTAGTTCGAACCGAAACATCAGATAACGTTCTCGAAGCAGGAAACCAATCTAGCATATCTGAAACATTATGATCATACCACCCACCAATTTGTAAAGTAGGAATATGAATGCTTTGAGGATACCAGGTTGTATTTTCAGTATATTGCCAAGCATTACTGTAATAGGGATTTGCTAACACATTAGTTGACAACCCATAACCCAAAGCATCCAATTGTGCTAATCGGGATTTTTCTAGAACACCCCCATAAAAATAAGTATCATAAGCCGTTTGAGGTTGTGCAACCAAGGGTACTGCACAAATATGATTCGGATGATTTTCTTTCATCGTATTGTATTGAACAACTCCGAGTGCGGAAGGTCCCCAGGTTCCGACTTTTCCATTTGACCATGTTTGAGCAACTATCCAATCAATCACATCATAACCATCTTGACCTCGATTAGGTTGAGCAACAACTGCAGCACTTGAACCATAAAAACCTCTCCAATCAACTACTACCCATGCATACGGACTAGAATTCAAATTTTGAAGGTACCCCAAAGGAAGACCATTTCTAAAATTTGTTTTGTTGTAGGGTGTTTGAATCAAAATAGTAGAATACTTAGAAGCACCAGTAGGAACATACACATCTACTGATAAATTTTTACCATCTCTCATAGGAATATTCACAACATAGGTTGGAGTCATTTGAGAAAAAAGACTATTAATTGAAAGAATTAAGATCAATAAAAATAATAGTTGTCTAATCATAAATAAATATAATACCTAAATTCATTTCTTCATACCTATAATCAAAATCTCAAAGAAAAATTATATTCTCGTTGTTTAGCAAACTGCCCCATTCAAGAGGAACCTTTGAAGTGTTTTTCAAAAATAATATATGTTAGATCTTCAATTAAAAATAGCGACTGAAATTCATCAATCGCTATTTTTTTATTTGATTATTTTTTCAAAAATTCCTTCAATAATTTCGTCATCAACTAATTCTGGAATAGTAACTTTCAATAATGGTTCAACTTCCATTGCACGCTTAATAGCAAAAATTGCCCCTTCATTTCTAGCCCAACTTCTTCTTGAAATTCCATTATTAACATCCCAATGTAACATCATTTTCAAACGTCTATCGGCTTCTAATGATCCGTCTAACAACATTCCAAAACCACCATTAATAACTTCACCCCAACCTACTCCACCTCCATTGTGAATTGAAACCCAGGTAGCACCTCTGAAACTATCACCAATAACATTTTGAATTGCCATATCGGCAGTAAATTTTGAACCATCGTATATATTCGATGTTTCTCTATAAGGCGAATCAGTTCCTGAAACATCATGATGATCTCTTCCTAAAATTATTGGCCCTATATCACCTCTTTCTATTGCCTTATTAAATGCTTCAGCAATTTTCATTCTACCTTCAGCATCAGCGTATAAAATTCTAGCTTGAGATCCAACAACTAATTTATTTTGCTGAGCACCTTTAATCCAACGAATATTATCAGCCATTTGTTGTTGGATTTCAGAAGGACTATTTTTCATCATCTCTTCTAAAACTTCACAAGCAATTTCATCTGTTTTTTGTAAATCCTCAGGTTTACCAGAAGCACAAACCCAACGGAAAGGACCAAAACCAAAATCGAAACACATTGGTCCTAGAATATCTTGAACATACGAAGAGTATTTAAAATCAATGCCATTTGAAGCCATAATATCAGCACCAGCTCTTGAAGCTTCTAATAAGAATGCATTTCCATAATCAAAGAAATAAGTTCCTTTATCCGTATGATTATTTACAGCAGCAGCATGTCTAACCAATGTTTCTTGAACTTTGTGTTTGAAAAAATCAGGATTTTCAGCCATTAATAAATTAGACTCTTCAAAAGACAATCCAACTGGATAATATCCACCTGCCCAAGGGTTATGCAAAGAAGTTTGATCTGATCCTAATTCTACAAAAATATTTTCTATATCAAAACGTTCCCAAACATCAACAATATTACCTACATAAGCAATAGAAACAATTTCTTTACCTTCTTTTGCTTTTCGAACACGAATGCAAAGTTCATCTAAATTATCAATCAACTCATCAACCCAACCTTGTGAATGACGAACATTTGCAGCTTTAGGATTAACTTCTGCAGTTACAGAAACACAGCCAGCAATATTACCTGCTTTAGGTTGTGCACCAGACATTCCTCCTAATCCAGCAGTTAGAAATAATTTACCTTCTAAACCTTCGCCATTTTTAGAAATTTTTCTTCCTGCATTTAAAACAGTAATTGTAGTTCCATGAACAATTCCTTGAGGTCCAATATACATGTAAGAACCGGCGGTCATCTGACCATATTGAGTAACACCTAATGCATTGAACTTTTCCCAATCATCTGGTTTAGAATAATTAGGAATCATCATTCCATTTGTTACGATAACTCTTGGAGCTTCTTTATGAGAAGGGAATAAACCCATCGGATGGCCTGAGTACATTGTCAACGTTTGCTCATCAGTCATCTCAGCAAGATACTTCATAGTTAAACGGTATTGTATCCAATTTTGGAAAACAGCACCATTTCCTCCATACGTAATTAATTCATGAGGATGTTGAGCAACAGCATAATCCAAATTATTTTGAATCATTAATTGAATAGCCTTTGCTTGTTCAGATCTACCAGGATAATCAGAAATAGGTCTGGCAAACATTTCATAATCAGGTCGATAACGCAACATATAAATTCGACCATACATCTCCAATTCTTGAATAAAATCAGCAGCTAATTCTTCATGTTGTTCCTTTGGAAAATAACGCAAGGCATTTCTCAACGCTAATTTTTTTTCCTCACCTGAAAGAATTTCTTTTCTTTTAGGTGCATGATTAATAGAGGAATCATAGTGTTTTTTTGCTGGTATCTGAGATGGAATACCTGATAATATATCGTTTTGAAATTGTTCCAAATTCATAGTTTTCAATTTTACACAAAAATAAAAGTAAATCTAATATATATCAAAGTTTAAGAAGAATAAAGCAAAAGTAAAGGCCAAAAAAAAGGTCATCTGAATGATGACCTTTAAAAATTTATTTACAAATTATAAATATTTAAAATCGTTTCCAGGATAAACTGCGTTTTCACCCAATTCTTCCTCAATTCTCAATAATTGATTGTATTTGGCCATTCTATCACTTCTTGAAGCAGAACCCGTTTTGATTTGACCTGTATTTAATGCTACAGCTAAATCAGCAATTGTACTATCTTCAGTTTCACCACTTCTATGACTCATAACTGATGTATACCTATTTTTAGTTGCCATCTGAACAGCTTCAATCGTTTCAGTTAAAGAACCAATTTGATTAACTTTAACTAATATTGAATTAGCAATATTTTCTTTAATACCTCTAGCCAATCTCTTTGTATTAGTTACAAATAAATCATCACCAACTAATTGAACTTTATCTCCTAATTCATCTGTTGCTAATTTCCATCCAGTCCAATCATCTTCATCTAAACCATCTTCAATTGAAGCAATAGGGTATTTAGAAGTCCAATCTTTCCAAAAAGAAACCATTTCAGAAGAATTCATTTGATCACCTGTAGATTCAAAGATATATAATCCTTTTTCTTTATTATAAAATTCAGAAGACGCTGCATCTAAAGCAATATGCATATCAACCCCTGGTTTAAAACCAGCTTTCTCTATTGCTTCAATAACAACTTGAATAGCTTCCTCGTTTGAAGATAAATTTGGAGCAAAGCCACCTTCGTCTCCAACATTAGTAGACATCCCTTTAGATTTCAAAACACCTTTTAAAGTATGAAAAACTTCTGTCCCCCAACGTAATCCTTCAGAAAAAGAAGAAGCACCAAAAGGCATTACCATAAATTCCTGGATATCTATTTTATTATCAGCATGAGAACCCCCATTTAAAATATTCATCATTGGAACAGGCATAGTTACAGCACCAACGCCACCAATATATTTATATAAACTTAAACCAGACTCTTGAGCAGCAGCCTTAGAAGCAGCCAAAGAAACACCTAAAATAGCATTTGCTCCTAAATTAGATTTATTTTCTGTTCCATCTAAATTTAGCATGATTCGATCAATTCCTTTTTGATCAAAAATATCAAATCCATGTAAAGCTTCATTTAAGGCTGTGTTTACGTTGTGAACTGCTTTAAGAACACCTTTACCTAAAAATAAAGATTTATCATTATCTCTTAACTCAACAGCTTCATGAACACCAGTAGATGCTCCTGAAGGAACTGCAGCTCTTCCAACAATACCATTTGTTGTAATTACATCAACTTCAACTGTTGGATTCCCTCTAGAATCTAAAATTTGTCTTCCGATTATTTTAGCTATATAACTCATTATATTAATTTAAGATAGTTCTGAGAACTATTTATTGTTATTCATATTTGTAATAAATTGATCAAAAAGATATATTGAATCATGTGGTCCTGCAGATGCTTCAGGATGATATTGAACAGAAAAAATAGGCTTATTTTTAATTTCAATACCAGCAATAGTATCATCATTTAAATGTTTATGAGTCACAATTATATCAGGATTATTTGCAACACTATCTTTAGTAATTACAAATCCATGATTTTGAGATGTGATTTCACCTTTACCTGTTTTTAAATTCAAAATTGGATGATTAATACCTCTATGACCATTAAACATTTTTTCAGTTTTCAATCCTTGACTTAACGCTAAAATTTGATGACCTAAGCAAATACCAAAAACAGGAATACCAATTGAAGCAATTTCTTTAACTAAATTAATTGTAGAAGGCATTGCTGATGGATCTCCAGGTCCATTCGATAACATAAAACCATCTGGATTGAAATCTTTCATATCTGCTAAACTAGAATCCATTGGAAATACTTTTACGTGACATCCTCTTTCAACTAAACATCTTACAATGTTCTTTTTAACTCCAAGATCTAATAAAGCAACACGTAAAGTGGCATCATCATTTCTAGATTCATAAGCAACTTTAGTAGCAACTTTTGATGATAATTCCAAACCATTCATAGATGGAACTAGTGCTAAACGAGATTTTAAAACATCTATATTTAATTCATCAGAAGAGATAATTGCATTCATAGCACCTTTACTTCTAATATGACGAACTAAGGAACGCGTGTCAACATCAGATATACCAACTGTTTCATTAGAAATCATAAAATCTTCTAAAGTTCCATTTGAAGAAACTCTAGAAGCAATATCTGAAAACTTTTTAGTAACTAAACCAGCAATATTAATTCTATCTGATTCAACATCTTCATCTTTTACTCCATAATTACCAATGTGAGGAGTGGTCATTACAAGTATTTGACCAAAATAAGAAGGATCCGTAAATACTTCTTGATATCCAGTCATTCCAGTATTAAAAGCAATCTCACCAGTTGTTGAACCAATTTTACCAATTGCCTTCCCTTCAAAAACAGTTCCGTCAGCTAAAACGATTACTGCAGGTTTTCTTTCTTCCATGAAAAAATTTTTTGCAAAGTTAGAATTTCAATTTAATTAAAACGAAACAATCACATATAAAAAAAGGGTAATGTTACCATTACCCTTAATATTTTGTATTAAAATAACAAAATTAGTCTTCTTTCGTTTCTTCAGTTTCAGAAGCAGACTCATCATTAGAAGGAGTTTCTGTTTCAGAAGCATCATTTGAAACTTCAGCAGTAGAATCATCAGCAACATCGTCGCCAGCTTTTTTACCACCACGACGAGAACGACGTGTTACTTTTTTAGTAGATTCATTAGAATAGATTTCATTGAAATCAACTAACTCAATTAAACACATTTCAGCATTATCACCTAAACGGTAACCTGTGCGAATAATACGAGTATATCCACCATTACGAGTTGCAATTTTAGGAGCTATATCTCTAAATAATTCAGAAACAATCTCTTTACTTTGCAAGTGACTAAAAACAGATCTTCTAGAATGTGTAGAATCTGTTTTTGATTTTGTTATTAAAGGCTCAACATAAACTCTTAATGCTTTCGCTTTTGCAACAGTAGTGTTGATGCGTTTATGCAATAAAAGAGAACAAGCCATATTAGATAGCATAGCTTTTCTGTGAGCTGTCTTTCTACCTAAATGATTATTTTTTTTACCGTGTCTCATTTTTTTTAAATTTCGTAAGTAACGGTTAACTGAGTCCTTTCAAAGGTATCGCTTTAGCTCAGCCACCTATTACGCCATTATTAATTTAGTGCGATACTAATCCTTATCCAATTTATATTTGGCAACATTCATTCCAAAATTAAGACCTTTGTTATCAACTAAGTCTTCTAATTCAGTAAGAGATTTCTTACCAAAATTTCGGAATTTCAACAAATCATTTTTGTTGTATGAAACCAAATCACCTAATGTTTCAACATCAGCTGCTTTCAAACAGTTCAATGCACGAACAGACAAATCCATATCAACCAATTTGGTTTTCAATAATTGTCTCATGTGTAAAGATGTTTCATCAAATTCTTCAGAATCTGCTTTCACTTCACTATCCAATGTAATACGCTCATCAGAGAATAACATAAAATGGTGAATTAAAATTTTAGCTGATTCTTTAAGAGCTTCCTTAGGATGAATAGAACCGTCAGTTACAATATCAAAAATTAATTTTTCATAATCAGTTTTTTGTTCAACACGAAAATTTTCAACAGAAAATTTAACATTTTTTATTGGAGTAAAAATCGAGTCAACAAAAATAGTACCGAAAGGAACATTACCTAATTTATTTTCCTCAGCAGGAATATAACCACGACCTTTAATAATCGTAAGTTCTAATTCCAATTTAACTGAAGATTCCATATTACAAATTACTAAATCAGAATTTAAAACCTGAAAAGCAGAAGTAAATTTACCTAAATCACCAGCTGTCAATTTATTTTGACCACTAATAGAAACAACAACAGTTTCATTATCAGTACCTTCAATTTGTTGTTTAAAACGAACTTGTTTTAAATTTAGTATAATTTCTGTAATATCTTCTACAACACCTTTAATAGTAGTAAATTCATGATCAGCACCTTCAAAACGAACTGAAGCAATTGCAAATCCTTCTAATGAAGAAAGCAAAATACGACGCAATGCGTTACCTACTGTTATTCCGTAACCCGGTTCAAGCGGACGAAATTCAAACTGTCCTTGATGCTCATCGGACTGAATCATAATAACCTTGTCAGGCTTTTGGAAGTCTAAAATTGCCATTTTGTTTTCTTCTTTTTAATTGTCTTGCAGTTGCGCGGAATAGAAGATTGAAGAAGTCAACTATCCCCTTTGGCTGCAATTCAATGTGATTAATTAATTTTAATAAACTATATGACTAAATATCTTGATGCTAACGCATCGGCTTATTTAGAATACAATTCGACGATTAACTGTTCTTTGATGTTTTCAGGAATCATTTCACGTGCAGGAACACTTAATAATCTACCTGTATAATCAGAAGAATTCCAATCTAACCAGTCGTATTTTTTATTATTAGAAGCTAAAGAATTAGAAATTACTTCTAATGATTTAGATTTCTCACGAATACCAACAATATCACCAATTTTCACAGAATAAGAAGGAATGTTAACTACATCTCCATTTACTGTAATATGACGGTGAGAAACTAATTGACGAGCACCACTACGAGTAGGAGAAACACCTAATCTGAATATAGTATTATCCAAACGAGTTTCACATAATTGCAATAAATTCTCACCAGTAATACCTTTCATTCTAGAAGCTTTCTCAAACATATTTGAGAATTGTTTTTCAAGAATACCATACGTATACTTAGCTTTTTGTTTTTCTTTTAACTGAATACCGTATTCAGATAATTTACCACCACGTCTTTTGTTTGGACCGTGTTGACCTGGACCGTAAGCTCTACGATCTAATGCTTTGTCTGGACCAAAAATTGGGTCTAAAAAACGACGCGCAATTTTTGACTTTGGACCTGTGTATCTTGCCATTATATTTGTTTTATAAAGAGAGATTATGAATTAAGGCTATTCCTTCGATAATCGAATTTCTCTTTTTTGTTAATTTACTAAACTCTTCTTCTTTTCGGAGGTCTACAACCGTTGTGAGGAAGCGGAGTAACATCAATAATTTCTGTTACTTCAATACCATTATTATGTAAAGATCTCATAGCAGACTCACGTCCTCCACCTGGACCTTTAACATATACTTTTACTTTACGTAATCCGAAGTCATGTGCTTCTTTAGCGCAATCCTCAGCAGCAACTTGTGCAGCATAAGGAGTGTTCTTTTTAGAACCTCTAAAACCCATTTTTCCAGCCGAAGACCAAGATATAACTTGACCTGCGTTGTTAGTCAAAGAAATAATGATGTTATTGAAGGTAGCATGGATATGCGCTTCGCCAACTGCATCTACTTTGACAATCTTCTTCTTTTTTTGATTAGACTTTGCCATCTTTTACAATTAATTATTTAGTCGCTTTTTTCTTGTTAGCAACTGTTTTTCTCTTACCTTTTCTAGTACGAGAGTTATTCTTCGTATGTTGACCTCTTAACGGAAGACCAGAACGGTGACGAATTCCTCTGTAACAACCGATATCCATCAAACGTTTAATGTGCAATTGAACTTCTGAACGAAGTTGACCTTCCACTTTAATTTCGTTTAAAGAATTACGAATAGCTCCTAACTGATCGTCATTCCAATCTTGAACTTTGATATTTTCGTCAATACCATTAGCCTTCAAAATTTGAGATGAAGTGCTACGCCCAATTCCGTAGATGTAAGTCAAACCGATTACACCTCTCTTGTTTTTTGGTAAATCTATACCTGCAATACGTGCCATACTTATTTATTTTACCCTTGTCTTTGTTTAAGTTTAGGATTCTTTTTATTAATCACATAAACCACACCGTTTCTCTTAACAATCTTGCAATCTACAGATCGTTTTTTTACTGAAGCTCTAACTTTCATTTTTATTCTTTTTAAGGAGTAATCCTATTTATACCTAAAAGATATTCTACCCTTAGTTAAATCGTAAGGAGACATCTCTACTTTTACACGGTCACCTGGAAGTATTTTTATATAAAACATTCTCATTTTACCGGAAATATGAGCAGTTAATACATGTCCATTCTCTAACTCTACTCTAAACATTGCGTTAGAAAGAGCTTCGGTTATGACACCATCCTGTTCAATTGATGCTTGTTTAGCCATTATATTATATACCTGATAATTCGTTTTCTGTTCTTCTACCTCTTACTCTAGTTCCATCCATTAATCCATCCATGTGACGATTTAATAAATAAGATTCAATTTGTTGAAGTGTATCTAAAACAACACCAACCATAATTAAAACAGAAGTACCACCAAAGAACATAGCGAAAGCGTCATTTACACCAACAATATGAGCTATTGCAGGTAAAATTGCAACAATCGCTAAAGATAATGAGCCTGGAAAAGTAATTCTAGAAACTAATGTATCAATATATTCTGCCGTTTCTTCACCTGGTCTAACACCTGGAATAAATCCGCCGCTTCGTTTTAAATCATCAGCAATTTTTCTAGGATTAATCATTATTGCAGTATAGAAATACGTAAAAACAATAATCAATACTGCAAGTAACGTATTATAACCAACACCATAAACATCACTTAATGCTCTTTGAAAAAAACCAGAATCGTTTCCTTTTCCAGAAAATAACATAACAGGAATAGTCATAATTGCCTGAGCAAAGATGATTGGCATAACACCACTAGCATTAACTTTAATAGGTAAATAACTTCTAGTTCCTTGAGCATCAACATCTCTTGCACCAACAACTCTTTTAGCTGTATTCAAAGGAATTTTTCTAACACCTTGAACAATTAAAATAGTACCTAAAATAACTAACATAAATGCAACTATTTCTAATACAATTTTAATTAAATTACCAGAACTAATGCCGATTTCAGCAATAAAAGCTTCAGGTAAGCGAGCTAAAATACCAACAGTAATTAATAATGAAATACCATTACCAATACCTTTATCAGTAATTCTTTCACCTAACCAAACTGCAAACATAGATCCAGCTATTAAAACTAAAATAGTTTGAACCCACCAAAATGTAGAAGCATCTAAAGGCATAGCACCTTTTTGAGCTACATATAATGACAAATAACTAGGAGCCTGAAGACCGCAAATAATAATCGTTAAAATACGAGTAAAATTATTTATCCTCTTTCTTCCAGATTCACCCTCATTTTGCATTTTCTGAACAGCAGGAACAGCCATACCAAGTAATTGCATTATGATTGAAGCACTGATATAAGGCATAATACCTAAAGCCATTATAGATGCATTTGAAAAACCTCCTCCTGAAAATAGAGAAAGTAAAGTTTCAAGTGTATTTTGTCCACCAGCTTGTGCTTTTTCAAGAGCTGAATAATCAACACCTGGTAAAATTATAAAAGATCCTACTCTGTAAATAAGAATTAGAGAAAGAGTCAATAAAATCCTCTTTCTCAATTCTTCAACTTTCCAGATGTTTTTAATATTCTGTATAAACCGTTTCATTCTTAAAAATGTTGGCTAAGTTAATTAGATTTCTGAACAATTACCACCTTTTTCTTCAATAACTGACTTAGCAGATCCTGAAAATTTATGTGCAGTAATATTAACCTTTGATGTCAACTCACCTCTACCTAGAATTTTTACCAATTCATTTCTTGATACAAGTCCATTATCACGTAAAACTTCAGGAGTAATATCTGTGATGTTCTTGCGTTCAACCAACGATTGTATAATATCTAAATTAATAGCTTTGTATTCAACACGGTTAATGTTTTTGAAACCAAACTTTGGTACACGTCTTTGAAGAGGCATTTGCCCACCTTCAAAACCGATTTTTGTTTTATAACCAGATCTTGATTTTGCTCCTTTATGACCTCTAGTCGAAGTTCCACCACGACCTGATCCTTGTCCACGTGCTATTCTCTTACGATTTTTCGTGGAGCCTTTTGCGGGAGTTAAATTTTCTAAATTCATTGTAAATTTGTTTAATAAGTTTTACTCAACAACTTTCAAAAGATGTTGTACTTTTTTTACCATACCTAAGATTTGAGGAGTTGCTTCCTTTTCAACAATTTGATTCAACTTTTTAAATCCTAACGCAACTAGCGTAGCTTTTTGATCAGCAGGGCGATTAATAGCACTTCTTACATGCTTAATTTTAATTGTAGCCATAATAAATATCTATTAACCGTGAAATACTTTATCAACTGAAATACCACGTTGTTTAGCAACTGCAACTGCATCTCTCATACGAGATAATGCATCCATAGTAGCTTTAACAACATTGTGAGGGTTTGAAGACCCTTGAGATTTAGCTAGTACATTATGTATACCAACACTTTCTAATACTGCACGCATTGCACCACCTGCAATTACACCAGTACCTTCTGAAGCTGGTTTAAGTAAAACTTCGGCTCCACCAAATTTACCTTTTTGAGTATGTGGAACTGTACCTTTTAAAATTGGAACTTTAATTAAGTTCTTTTTTGCGTCTTCTATACCTTTAGTAATAGCTTCTGTAATCTCTTTCGCTTTTCCTAAACCATGACCAACGATTCCGTGTTCATCTCCAACAACTATAATAGCTGAAAAAGTAAAATTACGACCTCCTTTAGTTACTTTCGTAACACGGTTTACAGCAACAAGCTTATCTTTAAGCTCTATATCTGAAGGTTTTACCCTGTTTAATACCTGTGCCATACTTTAAAATTTAAGTCCAGCTTCTCGAGCTGAGTTAGCTAATGATTTAACTCTACCGTGGTATAGATAACCGTTGCGATCAAAAACAACACTTTCTATTCCAACTTTAATTGCTTTTTCTGCAACTTCTTTTCCAATAACACTTGATTGATCAGATTTACTCATTTTTTCAACCGCTTTATTTTTAAAAGAAGAAGCAGATGCCAATGTTTTTCCTGAAACATCATCAACTAACTGAGCATAAATTTGCTTGTTACTTCTGAAAACAGTTAAACGAGGCACTTTAGAAGTACCAGTAATTCTTTTTCTGATTCTTCTCTTAATTTTTGCTCTTCTATTTATCTTACTAAATGCCATGATAATAACTAATTATTTTTTACCTGCAGCTTTACCCGCTTTTCTTCTTATTTCTTCACCTAAGTAACGAACACCTTTTCCTTTGTATGGTTCTGGTTTGCGAAGGGAGCGAATTTTGGCTGCGACTTGACCTAAAAGTTGCTTATCAATCGACTGTAAAGTTACGATTGGAGCTTTCCCTTTTTGGGTGTCAGCAGATACCATAATTTCTTTAGGAAGTTCGAAAACTATAGGATGAGAATATCCTAAAGCTAACTCCAACAATTGACCTGTTGCAGTAGCACGGAAACCAACTCCTATTACTTCTAATTCCTTTTTATACCCTTCTGAGACACCAACTACCATATTATTTAACAAAGCACGGTATAAACCATGTTTTGCTCTATGAGCTGGGCTATCTGATTCGCGGCTCAAAGTTACTTGGTTTTCCTCAATTGTGATTGAAATACAAGATTCAACATCTTGTGACAATTCACCTTTGGAACCCTTAACGATAACAACGTTACCATCTAACTTTACGTTTACTCCACTCGGGATGTTAACTGGGGATTTACCTATCCTTGACATTTTACACTTATTAAAGATTAATAAACATAACAGAGAACTTCTCCTCCAATGTTATGTGTTTTTGCTTCTTTGTTTGTGATTATACCTTTAGAAGTAGAAACAATCGCTATACCTAAGCCATTCAATACACGTGGTAAATTATCTGCACCACTGTATTTTCTAAGACCTGGTCTAGAAGCTCTCTCCAATTTTGTAATTGCAGGAACCTTTGTAGATTGGTTATACTTTAAGGCGATCTTAATCACTCCTTGTTTATCGTCCTCTTCAAATTTGAAATTAGTAATATACCCTTGATCATATAAAATCTGAGTCATCGCTTTTTTCACATTTGAACCAGGAATTTCGACCATTTTCAAACGAGCCGAACTTGCGTTACGGATACGTGTTAGAAAATCTGCGATAGGATCTGTATTCATATTTTTCCTATTATACTTAAATTACCAACTTGCTTTCTTTACACCTGGAATCTTACCAGACAATGCCATTTCACGGAATGTAACCCTTGAAATACCAAATTGTCTCATATAACCTCTAGGTCTTCCCGTTAAACCACAACGATTGTGTAAACGGATTTTAGAACCATTAACAGGCATTTTTTGAATTGCCATCATTGCGTCCCATTTAGCAGCTTGAATATCTTCAGATGTGCTAGTTGACTTCAAAATAGTTGTCAACTCTTCACGTTTCTTAGCATATCTAGCAACACATTTTTCTCTTTTGCGCTCACGCGCTTTCATTGATTCTTTAGCCATCTCTCCTTATTTTTTAATGAATGGGAAACCAAATGCATCCAATAATGCTTTACCTTCTTCATCACTTTCAGCTGTTGTAACAAAAGTAATATCCATTCCTAGGATTTTATTAACTTTATCGATATCAATCTCAGGAAAAATGATGTGTTCTTTAACTCCTAAATTGAAGTTACCACGTCCATCAAAACCTTTTGAGTTGATACCTTTAAAATCTCTAGTTCTTGGCAAAGCTACGGAAATAAATCGATCTAAAAAATCGTACATTCTATCACCACGCAAAGTAACCTTTGTTCCAATAGGCATTCCTTTTCTTAATTTGAAATTAGAGATATCTTTTTTAGATATAGTTTGTATTGCTTTTTGACCAGCAATTCTTCCTAAATCAATAACAGCATTATCAATCAATTTCTTATCAGCAACCGCATCTCCCATTCCTTGGCTTAATACGATTTTTTGAAGTCTTGGTACTTTCATTACTGTTTTGTATCCAAACTTC
>CANCQX010000071.1 GCA_947380375.1 Flavobacteriales bacterium | reverse complement strand
ATGGGACTAATACTAGCGAAGCTGTGTTAAAATGTAGTAAATAGAATATTATTATAATTAAAAATACATTAATTAAAAATACATTAATTAAAAATACATTAATTAAAAACATATAATGAAAGTAGCATTTATAACAGGTGTGACAGGTCAAGATGGAGCTTACCTAAGTGAATTTTTATTAAAAAAAGGTTATATTGTTCACGGTCTTAAAAGACGAAGCTCTTTATTCAATACAGATAGAATAGATCATTTATACCAAGACCCTCACTTAGAACATAAAAATTTCATTCTTCATTACGGAGATATGACGGATAGTACGAATTTAATCCGTTTAATTCAAGAAATACAACCAGATGAAATTTATAATTTGGCAGCAATGAGTCATGTTGCTGTTTCATTTGAAACTCCTGAATATACTGGAAATGCCGATGGATTAGGGACACTTAGAATTTTAGATGCTGTTAGATTATTAGGATTAGAGAAAAAAACTAGAATTTACCAAGCTTCTACATCTGAATTATATGGTAAAGTTCAAGAAGTTCCTCAAACTGAAACAACTCCATTCTACCCTAGAAGTCCTTATGCTGTTGCAAAAATGTATGCGTTTTGGATTACAGTGAATTACAGAGAAGCTTATGGAATGTATGCTTGTAATGGTATATTATTTAATCATGAGTCCCCAATACGCGGTGAAACTTTTGTTACTAGAAAAATAACAAGAGCAGCTTCAAAAATCGCCTTAGGTTTACAAGATAAATTTTATTTAGGAAATTTAGATGCACAAAGAGATTGGGGGCATGCTAAAGACTATGTAAGAATGATGTGGATGATTCTACAAGCAGATGAAGCTGAAGATTGGGTAATTGCTACAGGCACAACTACACCAGTTAGAGAATTTGTTCGCATGGCATTCAATGAAGTTGGGATAGAATTAGAATTTATTGGTTCAGGAATAAATGAAAAAGCAATAGTTAAAGCTTGTAATAACCCTGAATATCAAATTGAAATTGGAAAAGAGATTTTAGCTGTTGACCCTAAATATTTCAGACCAACTGAGGTTGAATTATTGATCGGTGATGCTTCAAAAGCTAAAAATAAATTAGGTTGGGTTCCAGAATATGATTTAAAAGATCTTGTTAAAGACATGATGAAAAGTGATGTTAAATTAATGAAAAAAGATCAATATTTGAAAGACGGTGGGTATGCTACCTTTAACTATTTTGAATAAATCTTTTTATTAATAATAGGATGAATAAGGACGCTAAAATATACATTGCAGGTCACAGAGGTATGGTTGGTTCTGCTATTTGGAGAAATTTAACCTCTAAAGGTTACACCAATTTAATTGGTAAAACATCAAAAGAATTAGATTTAAAAAATCAGGCAGATGTAAAAGATTTTTTTAATCAAGAACAGCCTCAAATAGTTATAGATGCTGCTGCAAAAGTTGGAGGAATTTTAGCTAATAATGATTTTCCCTATCAATTCTTAATGGAAAATATGCTAATTCAAAATAATTTAATCGATTCTGCCTTTAAAACAAACGTCAATAAATTTATTTTTTTAGGTAGTTCTTGTATTTATCCAAAACTAGCACCTCAACCTTTAAAAGAGGAATATCTTTTAACATCCTCTCTTGAACCGACAAATGAATGGTATGCAATTGCGAAAATTACTGGAGTAAAAGCATGTGAGGCTATCCGAAAACAATTCGGAAAAGACTTCGTTAGTTTGATGCCAACGAATTTATATGGAACTCACGACAATTTTGATTTAAAAAGTTCTCATGTTTTACCTGCAATGATACGCAAATTTCACGAAGCAAAATTAAAAAGTGAGTTTATTGGGAAAAGTGAGCCTGTCGAACTTTGGGGAAGCGGTAAACCAATGCGCGAATTCCTCCACGTTGATGATATGGCAGATGCTGTAGTTTTTGCATTAGAAAACCAATTAACAGAAAGTTTATATAATATAGGTTCAGGTGTTGACCTAACAATACAAGAATTAGCAGAATTAATTCAAAAAATTGTTGGTCATAATGGTGAAATTGTATGGGATAGTTCTAAACCAGATGGAACACCTAGAAAATTGATGGATGTTTCCAAAATGACCAATGCAGGCTGGAAAGCAAAGATTGGATTGGAAGAAGGGATTAAGGTGACTTATGAATGGTTTTTGGAGAATGAGAATAGCTTAAAGGAAGTGAAGATTTAAGAGTTAAAGAAACTTGATTTATCAACGAATAATGGGAAAAACACTTTACGAAAAAAAAATTCAAGATCGATCTGTTATGCACTATTATTTGGGATTAATTCCTCGACTTAAAAAAAACATCTATTTAAGTTATATACGATATATTGCTCGTAGGAATGTGCTCAAATAGGTGAAAATTCTGTTATAACAATTGAATTAGCGCGTAAAGCGAATAAGAATCTAATTATTGGTAATTATACTTCAGTACAGACCAATTCACTAGATTTACGTGCACCTATAAAAATTGGTGATCATGTAATAATTGGCTCTGATGTTGAAATTTTAACGTGTAGTCATAATATAGACTCCCCTGATTGGGAATTCAAAGCATACGGAATTGAAATAGAAGATTATAGCTGGATAGCGACTAGGGTATTTATTATGCCATCTTGCAGAAAAATTGGGAGAGGATCAGTTTGTGGTGGTGGATCGGTTGTGGTGAATAATGTGAACGAAATGAGCGTAGTTAGCGGGAATCCTGCTGAACATATTAAAAACAGGAAACAAGTGCATTCCAATCTTATTGTTGAATCACTATTAGGAGGTGATTTTAAAAAATATATTTATAAAAGGAAAGATAAATAATGAAGTTAAAGTTATCAGCTGTTAAAAAAAATCTCATTGCTAATTTTTTTGGTATTGGTGTTCAGCTTTTTACACAAATTATTATTATTCCTTTATATCTTATATTTTGGGATATAGATACCTATAGTGATTGGATCATCTTAACTGCGATTTCTTCTTTCTTTGCTATGTCAGATATTGGTTTGAATAGCGTTACAATCAACCAGTTTGTAATGCAGTATGCAGAAGGAGATCGAAAAGAATGCAGTTCATTGCTAACGAACAATTACCTCTTGATTCTCATTATTTTTATTTTGGCTATTCTAGGATCTTCCTTCTATATCTTTTTTGTAGACATTTCAAAAAATTTGGGACTTCACGCTATTACTAGACAAACAGCCTCAGTTGTTTTTTTACTTCTAGTCAGTCATATCTTCATTGGAATGACAAGTGCAGTTTTGGATGCAATATACCGCGCTGTTTCGCTAAATCACAAGGCTGTTTATATTGGAAATATCGTTCGATTAGTAGAAGGTTTGATTATTATGATCTCACTTATTTTTCATATTTCCATGATCACTATGGTAATATTCTATTTATTACCTAGGATATTTTCATTCGTTTTTAAACTAGTTGACACGAAGAAACATTTTGATTATTCATTCCAATTTAAAGATGTTAATTGGAAATTGTTTAAAAAAGTACTCTTACCCTCATTGACTTTTATGTCTTTTCCACTTGGAAATGCTATGATATTTCAGGGGTTTTCATTAATTGTTAATAAGTATTTTGGCGCTGAGATTTTAGTGCTATATAACACCACAAGAACACTCACTAGTTTTCTTACACAAATTTTAGGTGCTATTTTACATTCGGTTTGGCCTGAATTCTCACTTTCCTATGGGAAAAAGGATATTAAACGCATGCGTGAACTACATCGAAAAGCCTTTGTAGTTGGAACTTCCACTGCATTTTTAATTAGCATATTCTTACTCATCTTTGGCAAGTACATTTATTCATTATGGACTCAAGGAAAAGTTGAATTTAATTTTTATCTTATGTTAGCATTTCTAATTGTATTAATTTTTAGAAATATTTGGAGTACTAGTAGCGTAGCACTTATGTCTACCAATAAACATTCGAAAATGGGCTTGTTATATGTACTATTTTCCTTTCTTTCTATTTGTGCAGCAATCATATTAGCTACTTATTATTCGTCTATAACGTTAAATGTATATTGCCTTTTGATTATTGAGATTAGTTTATGTATTTATACTTTAAAACGGGCATTAGAATTAACGGAGGATAATATGGGTGGTTTACTTAATTCTTTTCAATATATATATATTGATTACAAAAATATCATAAAAAAGAAATGGTTAAAAACGATTTAAGTATTTGAATAAAATGAAAATTAATATTGCAGCTTCACATCGTTTTCATCTATTAGATCTAGCAAGAGAATTAGAAAAGCAGGGGCATGAGGTTCGTTTTTATTCTTATGTTCCTACAAGAAGAGCTATTCAATTTGGTTTAAAAAAGAAAAATAGTAAATCATTATTCTTTCTAATGTTGCCATTTTTAGCGTTGGTGAAAATATCTAAACGTACTGATTGGTCTTTGAAATTAAATTATTTTGTTCTTGACAAGTATCTTTCTTGGTTTATGCCAAAATGTGATGTTTTTATTGGACTTGGAACAGTCTATAAGAATTCATTTATTACTGCTAAGGAAAAATACAATGCTATAACGATTTTAGAATGGGGGAGTAAACATATATATGCTCAAGAAGAGGCCATTACAAATAATTCTGGTGCTAAAAAACAGGCAGTTTTTTTTAATGATAGAAGTATTGAAGGGTACAATATCTCTGATTTTATTTCAATTCCCTCAACGCATGCTAAGCAAAGCTTTTTGAAATATGGAATTAAAGAAAATAAATTAATGCTAAATCCCTATGGTGTCGACCTTAAAATGTTTCCAAAAACTCAACTTAATGAAAAAGATCATTTTGATGTATTAATGGTTGGTAATTGGAGTTACACAAAAGGAAGCGACTTTATTATTAAAGCACTCAAGGGAAGTGATCTTACATTCTTACATGTCGGTTCAATTAAAGACATACCTTTTCCCAATTTAAAGAATATGCATCATGTTGATCCAGTAGATCAATCAGAATTGAAGAACTATTATTCTAAAGCAAAAACATTTATACTTCCTTCAAGAACAGAAGGATTAGCTATGGTTCAAGCACAAGCAATTGCTTGTGGTTTACCCTTGGTATGTTCAAAAGAAACTGGTGGAAGTGATTTAAGGAGCTTACTTTCGGATAAAAAATGGATTATTGAATTAGAAAATCAAAGTGATGAAGAAATAATTAAGAGTGTAAATGAAGCTTTACTTTTAGCAAAATCTCAAATCGGTCTCAGAGATTATGCTAAATCGGATATTTCTAACCTAACTTGGAAATCTTATGGTGAGCGTTATAATAAAAATTTATATCTTATATTAGATGCTAGAAAAGTTTAAGAAGAAAATAACTCAAATTTTACTTTTCGCTTCTCTTATTGAAGTGATTTTCTTTTTTGATTTTATTACAATCTGGGCAACATTTGTATTACTTGCTGGATGGCTCCTAATTAAAAGTTTTGTGTTAACTCAAAGAAATATGAAAACATATCCTGTTACATTTTTCATGTTTTTTGGAGTAGCATTATTTCATTATGCGCTACCAATTCCTCTGACGCTTTTAGAGTTCAAACCAGTAACATTTAACATGTTACAACCAATTGAAACTTTTTTACATCATGGATTATTTATATTGGTATTAACAATTACACATTATTTTTATAGACAACTAATTCAAAGAAAAAATCCACTGAGATCAATCTTATCAAAAACAATTTTTTATAATAAGCCATCTGATTCTCAAATATGGTTAACAGCTATTATAGGTGCCCTTTTTAGTTTTTATTTCTATTATATTTATGGAGCCTGGGAAAACTATAGCGAGAAAAATATTTTAATAACTATTGGCCAATCATTAACCATTTTTTTATGGATGCCCGTTATAATTCCTTTTTATAAGGTCAGGCATATAGAATCTCAACTTTCACAAAAGTATAAAGTATTAATCATTATTTATTCTATTCTCATCATTGTGCTTTCTATAGTAAGTAATTGGCGAACTATTTTATATTCTGGGATTATAATTTTTCTTTCAATGTATATTATTGGACTACTCTATGGATATTATAACTACAGAAAAATTTTTACAACGAAAAAAATAATTGTGATTGTAATCTCAATATTTATTATTTCAGGACCAATTATGGATTTGGGTATTGCAATGGTAGTCACTAGACAAACTAGATACAATACTAGTTCTTCTGAATTTTTAAAATCCACTCTTGATGTATATAATGATAAAGAGTTTTTAAAGACTTTTAAACAAACAATGTACAAAAAGGATAAACTATCTTTTTCAATAAATCGTTGGGATGAAGAATATCTTGATAATTACCTTTTTAATAGATATTGTAACTTAAAAATTTCTGATAATTGTATTTATTATGCAGATAAAATTGGTTACGCAAATCCCAAAATGCAAAATATTTTAAATGATCAAGTTCTGAGTTATATTCCTTCGTTCATTTCAAAAAGTCTAGATATTAAATCCAACACAAGGAAAGAGCAATATCAATCTTCAATAACCGATAATTTATATAGTATAGCTATCCGTGATGAATCAGTTAAAGGAAGTGCAATTATTGGTAGTATGCCCGGAGTTGGTTTATCAATCTTCGGTTATTGGTATTTATTAGTAATAATCCCAATTTTTTTAATAATTTTCACAATGTTTGATTCGTTTGCTTTTATTATTGAAAACAAAGTATACTTTTCTTATTACTTTTTTACACTATTAATAATTGTATTTAACTTTTTCAATGACCGCCACGTTTATAACTTCGAGTTAAGATGGATATTACGAAATTATGTAGAATCCATTTTAATGTACTTGATATTTTTTTATATTATAAGAAATTCTATCAAATTATTATCAAAAAAATAAAATACTTAATGAAATTTAAAGACATTTCTATTCGTACGTTAAAATATGGCTATCGATTCCTTACAAGGAAGAAATTCCCATTACCAATTTGTGAAACTGATAGACAAAGAGCGAACGATTTGATTTTTAATACTCTAATTTCAAATGAACCATGTATGATCGCTCGTTTTGGAACGACAGAATTAATTACTATTAACAACTACTTGTGTATATCCGAAGATAAAGCTAAAATTAAAAAATTGTGGAATTATATTTCGCAACACACACACACCCCTTGGTGGCAGGAAGAAAATTTCCATTATTTAGATATTTATTCCGGAGTATTTCCGGCAACTGAAGATACATCTACCAATTTTTCGAAACGCTATCTAGCAGATATTCCTCAAATTGACATATTAGGTTCTTTTCAATATTATGAAAAATTTATGCCATTGAAATCAAATTTGGTTAATCTTCATTTAGAAACATTGTATCCTTTTTTTGTAGATCGGCCATGGACAATGGCATTGAAAGGAAAAAAAGTTTTAATCGTACATCCATTTGAAGAAACCATAAAGTTTCAATACAAGAAAAGAAAACAACTTTTTGAAAATCAAGATGTATTACCTGAATTTGAATTGATCACTTTAAAAGCTGTACAGTCAGCTGCAGGAATTAAACCTCCTTTCAAAGATTGGTTCGAAGCACTAAAACACATGGAAGATCAAATATCCAAAATCGATTTTGATATTTGTATTTTAGGATGTGGTGCCTACGGATTACCTTTAGCAGCACATATAAAAAGAATGGGTAAAAAATCCTTTCATATCGGCGGTGGGTTACAGTTGCTATTTGGAATTGGTGGAAAACGTTGGGATAACCCAAATTATGGAATTGAAGAGTTTAAAATGTTTCCAGGTCTCATATCTAAACCTTATTGCTCCCTTTATAACGATAGTTGGATTAAACCTTTGAAAGAAGATACTCCAAAAACAATTGAACTTTTAGATGGTGCTGTTTATTGGTGAAAAATAATTTATGAAAACATTAAAAAAAATATTTTCACATAACTACTGGGCTATCTTTTATTTTAATTTTAAAATGCTCCCATTTAGTCAAGCAATAAAACTTCCTTTTGATTTTTATTATTCAGTTAGATTTGAAAATTTGACTGGAAAAATTAAAATCAATTCATCCGAAATAAGAAGAGGAATGATAAAAATTGGGGGAAGAGGATCAGAAATGTTCACAAGATCGGAAACAATTATAGATCTAAAGGGAGAAATTAATATAAACGGAGTTTTGGAAATTGGTCATGGTGTATTATTGAGAGTTGAAAAAAATAGTCTCGTATCTTTTGGAAAGTATGTAAGAATAGGTGCCCTTTCAAAAATATTTTCTGAGAACAATATTTCCTTCGGAGATGAAATCGATTTCAGTTGGGAATGTCAAATATTCGATACTAATTTTCATTTTGTACGTGATGTTACCTCAAATAATATAGATCCTAAAGTAGGTGTGATTAAAATTGGCTCAAAAAATTGGTTCGGCAATAGAATTACCGTAATGAAAGGAACAATAACTCCAGACAATTTTATTGTTGCCTCAAATAGTTTATGTAATAAAGATTTCTCTAAACTGCCAGCATTTTCAGTTGTAGGAGGAATTCCTGCAAAATTAATTGGTACAGGTAAGGAAAGATTATTTGAGAACTTAGTAGATGTTTCATCACTAGAAAAAAATAAAAATTGAAAGGGTATTCAAAAATAGCAGTTCTTCTAACTTGTTTTAATAGACAATCAAAAACGCTTACTTGTTTAGAACAATTATACACGATTGAACCAAATGCAGAAGTGTACTTAGTTGATGACAATTCAACAGACGGAACTTCTGATGCAGTGTCCGAAAAATTCCCTAACGTAAATATTCTGAAAGGCAATGGGAATTTATTTTGGAACCGAGGAATGCATCTTGCATGGGAAAGTGCAACAGAAAATGACCCCGATTTTTTCATATGGCTAAATGATGATGTAGTGCTTTATCCGAATAGCTTTGAAGAACTATTTAACTGTTCAAAACTAAATGATAATAAGGCTATCATTTCAGGATTAATTGAATCAGAAGATAAACAAAGAATTATCTATGGCGGAACTGATTCTAATAAAAATTTGATCAAACCAAATGATCAAATGAATCCAATCACTAATATGAATGGAAATGTGGTTTTGGTACCTAAATATGTATACCAACTATTGGGTAACCTCGACCCTGTTTACCACCATGATCTTGGAGATGTAGATTATGGTTTAAGGGCAAAAGATAAAGGTATTGGTGTTTTTACAACCCGGGTAGGTATTGCAAGTGGCGAATCAAATAACATTTGTAGAGTTCGTTTGAACAATGTAAACATCTATAAGAGATTCAAGAGATTATATTCACCATTAGGATCAAACCCACGGATCATTTTTTATTTTAGAAGAAAACATTATGGTTTGATAAATGCAACAATCTATTTTTTATTTCTTCTTTTTCTAAATATCATTCCAGACTCTATAAATAATTTCATCTTTAAAAAACGCTATATTTAATTTCAATAATTTTTCAATGAAACTTCTCCGAGTCATTTCTTCAATGAATCCAAAAAAAGGCGGGCCATCTCAAGGAATCCGCAATTTAAATCCACATCTATTGAATAAAAAAATAGAGGTTGATATTGTGTGTATGGATGATCCGAAACTAAATTATTTAAATACTGAAGATCTTACTATTTATAATGTTGGAAGTGGTTTAACATCTTATCAATACAATAAGAATCTTGACAAATGGTTGAATGAGCATATTGCTGAATATGATTTTGTAACTGTTCATGGTATTTGGCAATACCACAATTTTGCGGTTTATAAAGCTATTAAAAATCTTAAAAAGAAAGGTATCAAAGCGCCTAAAGTAACAATTATGCCTCACGGAATGCTTGACCCCTATTTTCAGAAAGCAACAGATAGAAGATTAAAAGCATTGAGAAATGAATTAATTTGGCGTATAACCGAGAAAAAAGCAATAAATTCGGCTGATGCATTATTCTTTACGTGTGAAGAGGAGTTGATTCTCGCACGAACAACTTTTAAAGGATATAAACCGAAAAGAGAAATCAATATAGGCTATGGAATAAAGCATGCTCCTATTTTTGAAGAAGAAATGAAAGCTAACTTTGAAGTATTGTGTCCGGAAATACGAAATAAAAACTATTGGTTATTTTTAAGTCGTATTCATCCAAAGAAAGGTATTGACCTGTTGATTGATGTGTATAATAAACTGATCAAAGAAGGACACCAATTACCAGAATTAGTGATTGCAGGACCAACAGATTCTAAATTTGCTAAAAAAATGGTTTCACATTCTCAAGAAAATAAACATATTCATTTTCCAGGTATGGTTTCAGGTAATACTAAATGGGGCTTATTCTATGGATGTGAAGCTTTTCTTTTGCCTAGTTATCAGGAGAATTTTGGAATAGCAATCGTTGAAGCAATGGCCTGTAAAAAACCTGTGTTAATAACAAAACAGATTAATATCTGGATGGAGATTCAAAATGGTCATGGTGGATGGGTTTTAGAAACTCCAAATAAAATAGAAATTGAGAAACAATTGTTAACTTTATCAGCCCTTTCAAAAAATGAACTTCAGAAAAAAGGAGAACAAGCATTTTCAACGTTCGAAGAAAAGTTTTTAGTCGACTTTCGGGTGAACGATTTTATTGAGGCATTAAAAAGTTTATTATGACCTATGAAATCCCAAAATACATAGACAACATTCCAAAATCAGACAAGCTGTATCGATTGGTTTGGAGAATTGTTTCACTATTTCTATTCAAGCCATTCTCCTTACCGTTTTTTAATGGTTGGCGGATTTTTCTTTTAAAGTTATTTGGTGCTAAATTGAATAAAGGATGTCATATTTATTCTTCAGCATACATTCCATCACCAAAAAACCTATCGATGGGGATTCAATCGACTTTAGGACCTGAAGTAAAATTACATTTTGGTAAAACCATTATAGGAAATAAAGTTACTATTTCCCAAAGATCATATTTGTGTAGTGCAACTCATGAAACAGACTCAATTAATTTGCCTTTTATTTCAGGAACTATAATCATTAAAGATTTTGCATGGGTGGCTGCAGAAGTATTTATCATGACAAATGTTACAATTGGTGAAGGAGCAATTTTAGGGGCACGCTCTGCGGTATTTAATGATGTGGATGATTGGTCAATTGTGGGAGGTAATCCTGCGAAGTTTATTAAAAAAAGATTAGTAAAAGATTGGTTATGTTAGATATTTCTGTTTTAATTCTTACCTACAATGAAGAAATACATATTGAACGTTGCATTAATAATGCGAAAAAATTTGCTTCACACATTTATTTGATAGATTCGTTTTCTCACGATAAAACGGTTGATATTGCAAAAAATATGGGGGCAATGGTTTATCAAAACAAATGGGAAAATAATCATGCTCGTCAATTTAATTGGGGAATAGAAAATTTACCTATTAAAACAAAATGGGTATTTCGTTTGGATGCTGATGAATATTTAACCGACGAGTTAATTGAAGAATTAAAAAAGCAATTACCAAATATTTCAGACAATATTTCAGGATTTATTTTTCCTCTAAATCGCTATTTCCTCAATACTTTGATCAAGAGAGGAATTGGTAAAATGAATTTGTTACGTTTGTTTCGCTATGGTAAAGGGAAATGTGAAGAAAGATGGATGGATGAACATATTCAGTTATCAGAAGGGAAATCCATATTAATAAATAAAGCATTTTGCGATCATAATCTTAACAATATTAGTTGGTGGACTGCTAAGCACAATAATTATTCTATTCGTGAAGCGATAGATTTATTAGATATTGAATTTAACCTTATTAATAAATCAAAAACCACAAATGATTTATCTAAATATGCAGCAGACAAACGTAACAAAAAAATAAAATATTCCAAATTACCTTTGTTTTGGCGATCGTTTTATTATTTTATTTACCGTTACTTTTTAAAATTAGGATTTACTGAAGGAAAAGAAGCATTTCTTTGGCATTTTTTACAAGGATGGTGGTATCGTAATCTTGTTGATGCCAAAATATATGAAATTAAAAAACATTGTGGTAATGATACTTTAAAAATCAAAAAATACGTCAAGGAAAATTACAACATTGAACTTTAAACGATTAAATCTATTTATTTATTTTTCGGTCTTGTATTTTACAATACTAATTTACATTGTCTTTTTCGCAAGAAGACGCTTTAATCAAATTCATTACAGATCCAAATTAAATTTAATACCATTTAAAGAAAAGTACAGCATAATTCAAAAATTAAATTTACAAACTATTCATCTTCAAAAGGACTTTTTAATTAATTTAATAGGAAATATTTTCATCTTTATTCCTTTTTGTTTTGCAATGAATTCGTTGTTTAAAAAGGAATTTTTAAAACAAAAAATAATACTATTGATAATTATAAGTACCCTGATTATAGAATTTTCTCAATTCATTTTCAATAAAGGTGTGGCTGATATTGATGATGTAATATTAAATACTATAGGAGGCATTATTGGAATATGGCTACATAAAATTACATCTAAAACAAAGCCCTATAATTTATGAAGGTATCCATCATAACAATCTGTTACAATCGAGTTAAAACTATTGAAAAAGCAATCCAAAGTGTTCTTTCACAAGATTATGAAGATATTGAATACATAATTATTGACGGAAAATCTAAAGATGGAACACAACAAATAATTGAAAAATACAGGAATCAAATTACAAACTATATATCCGAACCTGACAATGGTATGTATGAAGCAATAAACAAAGGTTTAGCAATCGCAACTGGTGATATTGTAGGTCTCATGCATTCTGATGATGAATTTTATGACAATAATGTCATTTCAAAAATTGCAGAAGTATTTAAAGCCTCAAATTTAACAGAAGGAGTATATGGTGATGGAATATATATTTCCAATGATGATAAAGAAAAGATTATTCGAAATAGAATTGGTGGGGAATTTTCAATTGATAAAATAGAAAATGGTTGGTTGCCTCTACATCCTACAGTATATATTAAAAAGAATTTAATCGAAAAATATGGTAATTATAATCTTCAATTCAAAATTGCATCAGATACAGAATTCTTGTTACGGTATTTATACAAATACCATATAAAAATGACTTATGTAAATGCGTATTTCGTAAAAATGCGAATTGGTGGATTAAGTACTTCTAGAAAAAGGGCGTTTGAAGTTCTTAAAGAAGATTATAAAATTTATAAATTTCACCGACTATCTGCTTTTAAAGCTGTATTATTAAAGAAGTTAAAAACCCTAATACAATATATTAAACGTTAATAATACAAAATTATTACGAATCGTAAATTAGTGAGATTATTCTATAAATACTAGTTATGCATATTTAGAGTTTTTTTCCTGGTTTATCCAAAACAAGAAAAATGAATTGAAAAATTTAGTTTGGCATGGTTGCAAAGATTAATACAAGAACCAAAAAAATATTTAATAGAAACTTACTAATAAATTGGTTGTCTATATCCCTATTAATCAAAGATCTAATTATATATTTTTTTTAAAAAAAAACTCATTAATATAAAAAAAAAAAACGAATGTTTAAAAATTTAATATTTACATCATAAAAATCATTAATTTTATAAAGATAATTTTAAAAAATGAATAAAATATATTTCTATATTCTGATAATTATTACCTCAAATTCTTGTGGGTTAAAAAAAGAAGTGGTGTATTTTAAAAACTCAGAAACAATAGATCTTGAGTTAAAAGATAATTCACCAATATTGAGAAAAGATGATTTTATTAGTATTTTAGTTTTAGGTGGAGACGAAAATACACTAAAATTAGTAAACCCCCCTCAATCACAAGGAGGAATGAGAGGTTATGCAACAGGAACACCTACTAATAATGGTTATTTAATAGATGAAAAAGGTGAAATAAATTTCCCGTTAATTGGTAAAATAAAATTGGAAGGTTTGTCACGCAATCAAGCAATTAATTTAATTGAAGAAAAATTAGTTTCATTAATAAATAACCCTATTGTTAATCTACAAATACAAAATTTTCGTGTTACAATTTTAGGTGAAATAAAAACACCTGGTACCTTTACAATTCCTAATGAAAAAGTAAATATATTAGAGCTCATTGGAATAGCGGGTGATTTAACAATTTATGGTGTTCGAAAAAACATCTTAGTGTTAAGAGACGAAAATGGAAGAAAAAAAGAATACCGATTAGACTTAACCAAATCAGATTTTATCAATTCACCCGTATATAATTTACAACAAAATGATATAATATATATAGAACCAAATCAATCAAAGATAAATTCATCGCGTGTAAGTTCAACAGCAGGAATTTTTGTATCAGTAGCCACCTTAATAATTACAACAATAAACTCTTTTAAAAAATAAGATGACTAATCGATTTGATGAACAATTTAAAGAAAAAGAAATTAATATAAAAGAATTACTTTTTTCATATATCTATTATTGGAAATGGTTTTTATTGACCCTAATATTATCATTAATAACAGCAATTATATATTTAAAAACTAAAAATCCAAATTATGATATTATTGCAAAAGTTATTTTAAAAGAAGATGACGATAAAGGATTGTCTTCTGAGTTAAGTGCATTTTCTGATTTATCAGGTTTAATGGGAGGTGGAGCCAATAAAATAGAAAATGAAATAGAAATTTACAAGTCTCGTTCACTTCTTTCTGAAGTTGTTCAAAACCTACAATTAAATGTTCGTTACTTCGATATTAATTCAAAATTTGTTAAAAAAGAACTTTTTCAAAATCGTAACTATACAATTGAATTTTTAACTAAAAAACCAAATACTTTTAAAAAATCAGGTAACTTTTTAATAAACCCTCTATCAAATGAAAAATTCGAATTCGAAAACTTAAAAACGAAACAAAAAAAGTTTGAAAAATTTGGAGAAGGGTTTGAAACTGAATTTGGTCAATTAATTATTTTTCCAAAAGGAACGAAAATTCCAATGGAGATATTAATTGAAAGTTTTGATAAAACAGTTGACGATCTTCAAAAAAACATTACAATAGAATCAACAAGTAAAGAAGCTAGTGTAATAGAACTTTCAATTAAATTAGAAAATATTGAAAAAGGTAAAGCAATTTTAAATACTTTAATTAAATTCCACAGCCAAAATGGAATAGATGATAAAAACCAAATATCAAAAAACACGTTAGGTTTCATAAACGAAAGACTCGATGTAATTACGAAAGAATTATCTTTTTCTGAAGAGAATGTATCTGATTTTAAATCTGAAAACAAAATTTTTGACTTAACAACAAATGCAAATTTATTTTTTGAAAGCCAATCTGAAAATGAAAAACTTTTAATTAAAAATGCAACTCAAATAAAATTAGCGGAATATATTATATCCTGTGTTCAGAAATTTGAAACTGGTGATTTACTTCCAGCAAACTTAGGAATTCAAAATCTTTCAATTGAAAATAAAATTGAATCTTTTAATTCTATTCAATTAGAAAGAAATCGATTATTATTAACTTCTAATGCTAAAAACCCTATTATTCTAAATATAGATAATCAATTGAATCAAATTAAAAATTCATTAGTAGAAAGTTTGCAAAATCAACTGAATGTTTTAAAAATTGAAAATAAAGAAATTGAAAAACAAAACAATTTTTTAAACAGTCGATTAACAAAAGCACCAAAACAAGAAAAAGATTTTAAAGAAATATTTAGACAACAACAAATAAAAGAAGGCTTATTTATCTATTTACTTCAAAAAAAGGAGGAAACCTCAATTTCATTAGCGGTAACCGTTTCTAAAACGAAAACCATCGAAGATGCCTACTCCAATGGAATTCCAAGTTCACCGAAAAGAAAAATAATATATTTAGTAGCTCTTTTATTAGGCCTATTTATTCCTATCGGATTTATTTATATCTATCGTTTATTCGATACCAAAATACATTCTAAAAAAGAATTTACAGATTTGAATCTGCCAATCATTGGAGATATACCATTTAGCGAATCTGAAGAAAAACTGATAGTAAAACCAAATGATAGATCTGCAGTAACAGAAGCATTTAGACTATTACGAACTAATATTAATTTTATAAGTATAAACGAAACTGAAAAAAGTAAAATAATTCTTATTACATCGTCAATTAGTAAAGAAGGGAAATCATTTACCGCAGTGAATCTAGCTGCTATATATGGGCTTTCTGGTAAAAAAACATTATTAATTGGAATGGATTTAAGAGCTCCAAAACTTTTAGAATACTTGAACATTAAAAATACTGAAGGCGTTACCGACTTCATAGTTAATCATAAAATTGATTGGCATGATTTAATACATAAATTACCAGATACCGAAAATGTAGATTTATTAGCTTCTGGAACGATACCTCCAAATCCAGCAGAATTATTGATGTCTGATAGATTAGTAATGCTTTTTGAAGAGGTAAAACAAGAATATGATTATATCATAGTAGATACTGCCCCAATTGGAATGGTTGCAGATACCTATTTATTGAGTAAATTTTCTGATGTATTAATATATGTAAGTAGATTAAATTATTTAGACAAAAGAATGTTGTCAATTCCTCAACTACTTTACAAAGAAAAGAACTTTAAAAATATGGTAATTTTAATGAACGGATCTGAATCAAAAAAAGGTTCTGGTTACGGTTACGGTTACGGTTACGGTTACGGTTACGGTTACGGTTACGGAAATGAAGAAAAAATATCATGGTTTAAAAAAATATCAACTATATTTAAAAGAAAAAAGAAATTAAATAAAAAATAATGCCTAAAAAATCAAAATCACTATACCGCTATTCAAGATACCTTAAATTAATATTTCTACTATGGGATATCTTTTTGCTAAATTTTACGTTCGTAATATCTTTTTTATTCAGATATGGGAACTTTGAAAGATTAGCAAAAGAAGATTCACAAATAATATTCATATTATCTAATGTGATATGGATTATATTATCAAATTATTTAGGAGCCTATAAATTTGTACGAGTTGAACATATAGAAAAA
>CANCQX010000070.1 GCA_947380375.1 Flavobacteriales bacterium | reverse complement strand
AAAAAATAGCTCAAATAACTTCTAATTCTAGTATGTCAGAAGTTGATAAATTAAATCAGCTTCAACAAATTGATAAAGAATTAATTACATCATTAAATAAAGAGATTTTAACTGTTGAAAATTCATTAAAATCATCACCAAAAGATGCTATTTTATTGAAAAAAGAAGTAGATATAAAAACAATTAAATCAGAGATTGAGTCAAAAGTGACTTCTAGACAATCTCAAATTGAAAATAGTAAATCTATTGCAACAAATAAAGTAATTGAAAAACCTAAAACAAATGTTGCTTTAGATTCTCAAACAAAAAATGCTGAAGTTAAAAATAATTCAAAAGAAATTTTAATTGAGTCTGTAAATTCATCTTACAATGAAAAAGTAGCTCAGATAAATATTAATGCCTCTTTGTCAGAATATGAAAAACTAAATCAATTACAAGCAACAGATAAGGAATTGTTAAATTCTATTTCGGAGGTTATTAATAGCATAGAATCATCTTTAAAGCAAAATCCATCCAATGTATCCCTTTCTAAAAAAATAGTAGATTTAAAATCTATTCAAACGGAAATAGAGTCAAAAGTAACTAAAAGGGATTCTGAAATTTCTACTAATATAGGCGCATTAAATTCAGAGTTGAATCAAAAAAATAAAAAAGAAATAATAGAAACTCTGAATGTAGAATATGATCAGAAATTGTTTCAGATAAATGAAAATAGTTCGTTTTCTGAAACTGATAAGTTGATTCAAATAAATCAATTAGACGAAGAGTTGTTAGGTACAATTGCTTCTGAAATTTCAAAATTAGAAGTTGAAATTAGAAAAAATCCAACGGATGCTTCTTCGAAAACTAAATTAACTAATTTGAAATCTATCCGCTCTGATTTAGAAGTTGCAGTCGCATCTCGTGAAAAAGAAATTATTAAAAAAACGGGTGTCGTTTCTTCTAATTTAACCTCACCTCTAGAAGCAAAAACTAAAGAAAGTTTGATTGAAAATGTTTTACCAACTTACAATGAGAATGTAAATCAAATTAATTCGAATAATTCACTTTCTGAACTTCAAAAATTAAATCAACTTCAAAAATTAGATAATGAATTATTGACTGTTTTGAATAAAGATCTTTCGACAATTACTAACGACTTAAATCAAAAACCCAAAGATGCTGATTTATTGAAAAAAGAGTTAGGTTTAAAATTGGTTAAATCCGAAATAGAAACTTCTGTTAACTCAAGAGAATCAACAATTTCATCTATAAGTCAACCTTTGAGTCAAAAAGCTAAAATGGATATTATCGATGGATTAAGTCCAGTTTACAATATAAAGATTACTGACATAAATAATAATAAAAATTTATCAGAATCCGAAAAATCAAATCAACTTAAATCAGCTGAAAAAGATTTAATTATAGTAATCAATAAAGAAATTTTTGCTTTAGAAAATAATAGTAAAAACAACCCAGATCCACAATTGTTGAAAGAATTGTCTGATTTAAAAATCGTCAAAAGTGAACTAGAAACAGCTATTATTGCTCGAGAAAATTTAAGTAATACTAGTGCTTTAACTTCGAAAGACAAGGAAAATATAATTGAATCTGTAAATTCAAGTTATAATGAAAAATTAGTTGAAATAAACGAAAATTCAGCGTTATCAACAAATGATAAGACTAAAGAAATTCAAGAATTGGATAAGGTTTTAATTAACTCTTTAAATGATCAGTTAGGAAAAGTTGAATTAGAGTTAAAAACGAACCCTTCAAATCCAATAGTAATTAAAAAAGAAGCAGATCTAAAATCTGTAAAATCAGAAATTGAAGCAAAAGTTGAGTCAAATAATAGTTTACTAAGTAAAGAGAACTCAATGGAAGTGTCATATTTGAAAAAAGAAAGTTTAATCGAAAGTTTAAACTCTTCATATAACGAGAAAGTAAATCAAATTAATTCTAATTCAAGTTTGTCTCAAAATGATAAATTAACTCAAATTCAAATATTAGATAAAGAATTAATAGTTGCGATTTCAAATGAAATTTCACAGACTCAAATTGCATTAAAAAATAATAATTCAGATGATAAATTAATTAAAAAAGAAGCTGCTTTAGTTGATTTAAGGAAAGAATTTGAAACTAAGATTAGCAATCAAGAAATTAGCTTATCATTAATGAAAAAACCAGTTGATTCTAAAGTTAAGGCAGATTTAATCAAATCTATAAATTCTAAATATGAGAAAAATGTAACAGTTATTAATAATAGTTCGGAACTTTCCGTAACTGAAAAATTAAATAAATTACAAGAATTAGATAATGCAATTGTAAAAGGATTATTGAAAGAAATTACTTCTGTGGAGGAAGGTTTAAAGAAAAATTCAAATGACGCATTATTATTAGGTAAACTAGAAAATTTAAATTCTGTAAAAAATGAATTAGAACTTTCGATTGCTTCAAGAGAAACTGTAATCGCCTCTTCAGGTTCAGTTCTAGATACTAAGGCAAAATCTGAATTAATTGAATCTGTTTCTACAAATTATAATGAGAAGGTTTCTGAAATTAAAGGAAACGAATATTTATTGGAAGGTGAAAAATCAATTAAATTACAAGAATTAGATAAAGAGTTACTAATAAAAGTGAATAAAGAAATTTTAGCGAGTGAAAAAAAAGTCGAAGAAAACCAAGTTAATTCTGTTGAAAAAAGAAAATTAGAAGGTTTAAAGACTGTTAAAATTGATCTAGAAAAAAATATAGAATCTAGAGATAAATCTATTTCACATTCTGATTTAGATCATGCTCTAGCTGAAAAAACTGAATTGATAGAAACTTTTAAACCTGATTATAATGAGAAATTAGCTGAAATAAATCAAAATGCAATTAATACTCAAATTCAAAAATTAGAAGAAATTCAAAAATTAGATCAAGAATTATTGATTTCAATTAATTCAGAGGTAATAAAAGCAACTGAAAATTCTAAGAAAAAATCGAAAGATGAAACATTGAAAAAATCAAAAGCTGATATTATTGAATTACAAACATTAGCTAAAACAGTAATTGAAGATAGAACTAAAGAAATTGAGTTGTTAAAATCGAATTCTATAAGTGAAAAACAAAAAAGTGATTTAGTAAAAGAGGTTAAGCCAGATTATTCAACAAAAGTAAATCAAATTAAATCAGCTAAATTAGATCATGCTAATGAGTTACAAGAATTGATGAAAGAGGAAAAAGCTTTACTCACAGTTTTAGAAGAGAAAGAAGCATCGTTTAAAATGGAAGTGAAGAATACACCAACTGATGAAACTTTAAAAGATGGATTAAATTTAGTGATAGCAACTAAATTAGAAAGTCAAAATAAGTTAGACGATCTTATGAAGCAAGCGGTTACTTTGCAAGCTCATGATATAGATCAAATTGCTTTAGTTACTAAAGTCGACCCAAACTATTCTGTTGATGTTAAAAAGATAGAAATTTCTAATTCAACAACGAAAGCTTCTGAATTTTTAGCAAGAGAAATAAGTTTACAAAACAAAATAAAAGCTCAAATTTCAGAAAATGATAAAGAATTAAGTTCAAATTTCAATCTTGAAAAAGCAGCAGAAAATCAAATTTTAGCTCAAAAATTGAAAGAAAGTAAATTGAAAGAAGTTGATTTCCAAAATGGAAAAACTACTTCATCTGACTTAACTGTAAATCCGAAATCTTTAGAACTTAGAAATGAAGTTTTGGGTAATTCTTCAGAAGAATTAAATAAAGAATATGATAATTTAGAAGAACTTAAAGCACAAGATAAAATCGTTTCATCTTATGTTGAAGCTTTAAGTTCAAAAATAGAAAAAACAAATACAGCTTTGTTAACTAATGCTTCAGATCAAGAATTAAAAGATCAAAAATTCTTATTAGAGTCAGAAATAACAAATGCGAAAACTATAATTGAAAAAATAGCTTCTAAAGTGGAAGTTATTGAAAATTCATCTGCTAATAATTCTTTATCAAGTCCAAAATTAAAAATATTGATAGATAAAGAAAATGCACTAAGACAGCAATTAGAAAATCCATCTTTAACTAAGAAAGAAAAATCAACATTAGAGAAAGAATTAAATCAAGTTCAAATTGAGAAAAGTGTTGAATCAAATGGTTTGATTACGAATAATTTAACGGTTCTTAAAACTGAAAATACTCAGAAGTCAAATCAATTGAAAAAAATAAGTGGAACTTCTGAAATTTCTAAAGTAAATGCTGATTTAGCAGAATCTCAAAATTTACGATTAACTCAAGAAGCTGATGCATTAATTTCAAAATCTGAAAAAACAAAAAATCCAATTGTTAAAAATGAATTATTAACTCAAGCAATTCAAAAGCAAACAAAAGCAGATGATCTTGTTCAGATAGCATTAGAAGATAATGCAACAAGAGCTGCAATTAATAACAAAGTTTCTACTTTAGATTCTAAAGAAGAATTAGAAGATAAAAAGAGAATATATAGCGTTGAAATCGGAGAAATAAAAAGTCAAATAGTTGAATTAGATGCTCAAATTGCAGGTTTAAAGGCTAAAAAAGCGGTTGAATTAGTTAAAAGGAAAGATGCTTTAAAGACTGAGCAAAAATTAACTGAAAAACAATTGGCTGAAGTCGAACGTCAATTATCCGAAATAAAAGAAGTACCAAAAACTATAAGTGAAAGTGCAATTAAACAAGATGTTTCTTTTAGTGAAGAAAAAAGATTAATAGCTTCAAAAGAATACCTTGAATATTCAATTAATGCAAATAAAGCCTTGCGTATCGAACAACAAATTGTCGAAAATGAAATTGTGTTAACACAAAAACGTCAGGCTGCAAAAGATATAATTGCTATGTCTTTGGATAAATCATCAAATATTACAGATGTTGAGGTGAAACAAAGTGTTGAAAATGTAATAACAGTTGAGGATGAAATTAAAAAACTTACAACCGAGTTGAAAGAAAAACAAACGGTTGCAAGTGATCTTTTATCTAAAAATGAGGGGGATGCATTACTTATGCAAAATTTATTAAAAAGAGGGGTAGAGCCAGAATTTAATGAGTCACTCGCTTTGATTGAGCAACAAAGAGTTCCTGCTGTTGGGTTAAAAGTTGTTGCTCCAGAAACTCAAGTAAACGATTATTCTGAAAATAATCCAATTCCAGTTAATGTTAAAAATCCTACAGGTTTAGTATACCGTATTCAGGTAGGTGCTTTCACGAAGCCTATTGCTCAAGATATGTATAAATCATTCAGTCCTGTTTCTGGTGAGAAATTAGCTAGTGGAGTAACAAGATATATGGCAGGGTATTTCAATAACAGTAAGACGGTAGAAGAAGCTTTTTCTCAAGTGAAATCTTTAGGGTATACAGATGCTTTTATAGTTGCTTACTGTGATGATGAAAGAATTCCTTTAGCTGATGCACGAAAATTAGAATTATCAGGTCAATGTATTTCAACTGAAAGTAGAGAGTTTGTAATCGCTATGGCAGCAACACCGACTTCTACTGCTAAAAACACAAATGATTTATCATACAATGATGCTCCTGGTGCTGCAAAAGCTATTCCGGCAGAAGCTCACTTAGGTCTATTTTATACAGTTCAAGTTGGGGTATATAATAAACCTGCATCTGCTCATCAATTGAAAAATATTGATCCGATTGTTTCTAAAAGAATGCCAAATGGACAAATTCGTTATTCTACAGGAATGTATAGTTCTGTTGATGCAGCGAAACCTAAAAAAGGAGAAGCAATTGAAAAAGGTGTTAAAGATGCTTTCATAACGGCTTATTATAAGGGAGAAAGATTAACATTGTCTCAAGCTGCCGCTGTTTTGAAAAAAGAAGGAGATATTATTTTAGAGAAAATAGATTCGGAATTATTAGCTTCTGTTAGTAATAAAGAGACGACTGCTAATGAAACTATAAAATCATCGGTTAAAGAAAATAAAACAAAAGAGGAATTGTCTGCTTATAATAAAGCTCCAGGTGCAGTTTCAGCAAAAGCTGTTGAAAGTCATTTAGGTTTATTCTTTACAGTCCAGATAGGTGTTTATAGCAAACCAGCAAATTCAAAACAATTAAATTTTGTTACGCCATTAATTACTAAAAAATTACCAAATGGTCAATTACGTTATTCTTCGGGAATGTATTCTTCAATAGAAGCTGCTGAACCAAAACGTAAAGAAATTTTAGAGAAAGGCGTTAAACATGCATATATTACAGCATATTATAAAGGTGAACGTATTACAATTGCTGAAGCAAAGGAATTATTAAGTACAAACGGTGATATAATCCTTGAAAAATTGGATAAATAGTTTTGAGAGTTAGTATGATTTGCTTTACTTTTGTAAAAAAGAAAATTATGTCACAAACAGAAACTTGCACCGAAGAGTTAATATTGGAAGAGTTGATAGATCAAAAAGATATTGTTGTGTTTAATGATGATGTGAACACATTTGATCACGTAATAGCAAGCCTAATTAAAGTATGTAAACATACTGAAATTCAAGCAGAACAATGTACTTGGATTATTCATCATAATGGGAAATGTCAGGTGAAAAGAGATGTTTATGATAAACTTGAACCAATGTGTATAGCGCTATTAGAAAGAGGTATTACAGCAGAAATTCAATAATAATTAGTAGAAAGGTTAGTAATAGTAATAAAATGTTAGCATAGTTTTAATATAGCTAAAAAAAAGCTAGATAAAAAGTTGTATAAAAGAAAAAAGTGACTATCTTTGTACCCACAAAAGGCTTCGTAGCTCAACTGAATAGAGCACTACATTACGGCTGTAGAGGTTTTAGGTTTGAATCCTAACGAGGTCACTAAAAAAAGGGAAATAATCTTCTGATAGTTTCCCTTTTTCTTTATAAAAACTTTTTCAAAAATTATAAATTAACCCAATTGGTCTAAATTTTCGATGAAAAGGGTGTTTTATTCATTTAGAAGTTTTTTATGTAACATTTTTTTTTAATTTCTGTTTAACTATAGATAACATTTAATAATTAGAAATTATGAAAAAATCATTACTTATAGTTGCTTTGATGTTTTTAAGTACAACTATGTTTGCTCAAGAAAAGGATAAAAAAACAATCCTTAAAGAAGACAAGGAAACATTAAAAGCTGATAAAGCTGAAGTGAAAAAAGCTGAAACTGAAATAAAAGCGGATGAAAAAGCACTTGATAAAGCCAAAGCTGATAAAAATAAAGAGGAAGAAACTCGTTTAAAAGCAAAAATAAAAGAAGATAAAGCTAAATTAAAAGAGAATCAAACTCATCTTAAAAAAGATGATGCTAAAATGAAAAAAGATGCTTCAATGAAAGAGGCTAAACCGATACCTACAGCAAAAGAAGAGAAAGAATCAAAAAAATAGCAGTAAAATTTTTGTTTCAAATTTTTCACAAGTCGTCTTAAAAATTAGGACGACTTTTTTATTTTATCAAAATTTTAGACTTAAAACTATCTTTCTTATATTTGTTAGATAAAAATAGAGAAATTGGCAAATAAGATAAAATTCGGAACTGACGGTTGGAGAGCGATTATTGCTCAAGAGTTTACAGTTGAAAATGTAGCGAGAGTAGCTCTTGCAACAAGTGTTTGGGTGAAAGAGAATTTCGAAAAACCAAGTATTGTTATAGGGCACGATTGCCGTTTTGCTGGAGAGCTTTTTGTGAACACCGCAACAAAAGTTTTTATAAGTCAAGGTGTAAATGTTAAATTAGCTAAGAACTTTATCTCAACACCAATGATATCATTGGCTTGTGTTCAGTTAAAATGTTCACTAGGAGTTGTAATTACTGCAAGTCATAACCCACCAGAATATAACGGTTATAAGTTGAAAGGACATTTTGGTGGACCGCTTTCACCAGAACAAGTTCAGGAAATTGAAGATATTATTCCAGAATCAGTTTCATTAAATTTAGATTCAATTTCAATCGAGGATTCAATAAAAAATGGATTAGTGGAAATTGTTGATCTAGAAACAAGATATGTAGACCATGTAAAAGCGAACTTTGATTTAGATGCTATCAAAAATTCAGGTTTACGATTTGCTTATGATGCAATGTATGGTGCTGGCCAAAATGTATTGAGACGAATTTTACCAGATACGCATTTTATTCACTGCGAGTATAACCCATCTTTTTATGGACAAGCTCCAGAACCAATTGAGAAAAATCTAAAAGAATTAGAAGAATTTATAATATCTGACGGTACGATTGACTGTGCGTTAGCAACTGATGGTGATGCAGATAGAATTGGATTATACAATGGAAAAGGTGAATTTATAGATTCTCATCATATTATTCTTTTGTTGATGCACTACTTAGTGAAATATAAAGGAATGAGCGGTAAAGTTGTTACAGCATTTAGTACTACGCCGAGAGTAGGTAAATTAGCAAAACATTATAATTTAGATAGCGAAGTTGTTAAAATCGGATTCAAGTATATTGCTAGTATGATGGTTGAACAAGATGTTTTAATTGGAGGTGAAGAATCTGGTGGAATTGCTGTAAAAGGTCATATTCCTGAAAGAGATGGAATCTGGATGGGATTAATCGTTTGGGAATTCATGGCAAAATCAGGTAAAACTTTAGATGATTTAATCAATGAAGTTTACGAAATTGTTGGTGAGTTTAAATTTGAAAGAAGTGATTTACATATTACTGAAGAATTGAAACAAAAAATAATTGCTAATTGTAAAGATAATTCATACGAAAATTTTGGTACGTATAAAGTAGATGAAGTTAAAACGATTGATGGATTTAAATATTTCTTTGATGAAAATCGTTGGATGATGATAAGACCGTCTGGAACAGAACCTGTATTAAGAACTTATGCTGAAGCTCCAACTATGGACGAAGTTCGTAAGATTTTGAAAATGACCGAAGAAACGATTTGTAAATAAATAATAAAAATGACCGTACATTCAAATCTTAACTGAGAATATACGGTCATTTAAAATTACTAAATCACTATTAATTTCATTAAATCATTGGTTATAAAATCAATAAGGCCACACACTATAGTGTTTTCATTCATTTTATAACTAACTTCTTGGAATGGTGTAATTACAAAATTAATATTACACTTTAAATCTTTAACACTTTCATAAAAACCTCTTGTTACCGAAGGATTATTTGTAGTTTTTAATTCTATACAAGCAATTGGAGTAATACCTCTGACTAAAACTAAATCCATTTCACTTCCATCATGTGTTCTATAGTAAAATGGCTTAATAAAGTTTGGTAAATGCTGAAGTATTTGCTCTAAAGCATAACCTTCCCAACTATTTCCAACATTAGAATGAAAATGAATATCTTTTTCTTTTGTTATATCGAGTAAATAATTTAACAATCCTGAATCTCTTATATATATTTTAGGACTTTTAATTAATCTCTTTTTTGCATTTATAAAATATGCTGGTAATTTTCTCACCATAAAAGCACCTTCTAAAAAATCAATGTAACGATTAACAGTTGTAGGACTAACGTCTAAACCTTTAGCTAAATTTTGTGAATTCAACATTTGCCCGTGATTATGTGCCAACATTCTCCATAATTTATACATCAATGATGCTGAGAAAGTAACTCCGAAGAGAGTGTTTAAATCTCTCTCAATAAATGTTCTGAAAAAATTATCCATCCATCGAAACCAATCTTCATCTGTTTCACACAAAAAAGCATCTGGAAAACCACCTCTAAACCATAGTTTGTGGATATCTTCTTTGTTTTTATAAAGTTCAGTAATGTTAAATGGAGAAATTTCGCAATAAGCAATTCTTCCGGCCAAACTTTCAGAAACACCTTTTACTAATTCAGGTGCGGCGGATCCTAGAAGTACATATTTCCCTTTTTGCTTATTTTGATCGACCAACGAACGTAAAATAGAAAATAATTCAGGCATTCGTTGAACTTCATCAATCACAATGCAATCCACTTCGGAAGAAATTGATTCAAGAAAAAATTCTGCGTCATAAAATTTTGAAGCATCTTTTGGACTTTCTAAATCAAAATACAATCCTGTCTTTTTTAATTTTAAAACTTCCATTTTTGTTAAAGTCGTTTTACCACATTGTCTTGGACCGATTATAGCAACAACAGGGAATTGCTTTAATAAAACACCGATTTCATTTATTTTAAAACGTTTAATCATACACAAATATAAAAAAAATACCGTTAAATAAAACTTAAACTGATGATAAACGGTAATTAATCGTAAATAAAAAATAAAAAAGAAAGAACTACGAAACACAAAATTTAATTTAGTTACTTTGTATATAAACAATTTTCAGAAAAATGGCAGGATCTTCAATTGGAACAATTTTTAAACTTACGACTTTTGGTGAATCTCATGGTATTGCTATTGGTGGTATTATTGATGGAGTTCCTTCTAATTTTAAATTGGATATGGAATTGATTCAAAATGAATTAGATAGAAGAAGGCCAGGCCAATCTGTAATTGTAACTCAACGAAAAGAATCTGATACTGTTCAAATTCTTTCTGGAATTTTTGAAGGTAAGACAACTGGAGCTCCAATAGGGTTTATTATTCAAAATGATGACCAAAGATCAAATGATTATTCACATATTAAAGATTCATTTCGTCCCTCTCATTCTGATTATACCTATGAAAAAAAATATGGACATAGAGATTATAGAGGTGGTGGACGTTCAAGTGCACGCGAAACAGCTTGTAGAGTTGTTGCAGGTGCAATTGCAAAGCAGTTTTTACATTCACAGAATATTTCTATTCAAGCTTTTGTAGATCAAGTCGGCGCCATTCGACTTACTCCAGAAGAGATATCAACCATAAAATACAATACAATTGAATCTAATCCTGTTAGATGCCCAATTTCTTCAAAAGCAGAAGAAATGGAAAAGTTAATTCGAGAAGTTCGAAAGGAAGGTGATACAATCGGTGGGTGTGTTCGTTGTGAAATTAGAGGTGTTCCAATAGGTTTAGGAGAACCCGTTTTTGATCGTTTAAATGCAGATTTAGGAAAAGCAATGCTTTCAATAAATGCAGCCAAAGGATTTGAATATGGTTCTGGATTTCAAGGAGTAGAATTAAGAGGTTCACAACATAATGATGTTTTTCTTGAAGATGGAACAACTTTAACAAATCATAGTGGAGGCATTCAAGGTGGGATTTCAAATGGAATGCCTATTTATTTTAGAGTAGCTTTTAAACCAGTTGCAACTATTATTCAAGATCAAGATTCTATAGATAAAGATGGAAATAAAGTTGTTGTTACTGGAAAGGGTAGGCATGACTCATGTGTTGTGCCTAGAGCAGTTCCTATTGTTGAATCAATGGCGTCTATTATCCTATTAGATTTTGTTTTAAGAAATAATGCAAGAATTTAATTGATTGGATGCGTAAGATAAGTTCATTTATTTCCGCCATTTTTAATCACAAGTATTTTCTTGTTTTAATTGTAATTTCCTGTTCTTATATTCAAATAACCGAAAGTGATAGATATTTTGGGTGGACGAATCCTAGGGATACAATCCCGGAAAATAATTTAACCATTAATACGGACGGATCAGGTTATTATGCTTATTTACCTCAATGGTTTATCTATTCTGATTCCCCCCATTTTTCATTTTTACCTGAAATTTGTAAAAAATACCATACGAATAAATTTATAGCAGGTATTCAAATGGGTTTTAAAAAACAGGGAATAGATAAATATTTTATAGGTACACCAATTTGTATTTCCCCATTTTTCTTAGTAAATCATATTCTACAAAAAGCAATAGGTAAAGCTCCAGATGGTTATTCTAAAAGTTATCAGTTTTCAATAGCAATTTCAGCTTTATTTTACTCTTTATTTGGAATTATTGGACTTATAAAACTTTTGAAATTATTTAATTTATCGAATTCCATTATTTCTTTAATGGTCGTTTTTACTGCAATCGGAACGAGTGTTAATTTTTATGCTTCTTTTAATCCTTCTTTTTCACATATTTATTCATTTTGTTGTATTAGTTGGTTTTTATTTTTTTCTAAAAGGTGGTCAATTTCTAGGGAAGCGAATAATGTCATTTGGTTAGGATTCTTATTAGGGCTTATTTTTATAATTCGGCCAACTAATATTTTTATAGCTCTAATTACACCTTTTTTATTTAAAAATAGTTGTGATTTTAAAATAATTGTTTTTGAGTTATTTAAAAAATTTAAATCGAAAATTTTAATCTCTTTTTTCCTTTTTTTTGGATTATTTTTTTTACAATTATACAATGTACATTCGCAAATAGGTAGGTGGACATTGAATACTTATTCAGATGAACATTTCGATTTCCTTTTAAATCCAAAATGGTTCGAAGTACTATTTGGTTTTGAAAAAGGATTTTTTATTTATAATCCAATATTGTTTCTTTTATTACCTGCGATTATTTGGGGTGTAATTAAACGCACTTATTTTACACTTGGATTTTTATTTTTTTTTATCGGAATTACTTATTTAACATCTTCTTGGTGGTGTTGGTGGTACGGGGGAGGATTAGGAATGCGACCATTTGTTGATTTCACAAGTTTATTCATTCTCATAATTGCTTTGTTTTATGATTCAATTCATACATTGCTGAAATCAATAGTAATTATCTATTCAATTTGTGTTATTTATTTTTATCAAATACTTCAAATTCAGTTTAATAGAAATATTTTGCATTATGATTTAATGACAAAAGAAAAATTTTGGAATATATTTTTAAAGACCGATAAACGATATAGTTGGATGTCACATTTTGAAGAATTTCATATTGAAGGAAAACATACGAGTCAAATTGTAAATTTTAAGCCAAAAGAATTTATAATGACATTTGAAACAAATGATCCTGTTATTTCTTTTAAACCGAGTAAAAAATGGTTAAATACTAAATTCGGGTTGCGTTTTCAAGGCGAGCTATATTTAACCAATCCTGAAAGTAATCCGTCTTTGAAAATATCTTATTATCAAAAAGGGCAAATAATTAAACAAGTTGATCAGATTATTGGTAATAGAATAAATGAGTTAAATGAATTTTATTCTTTCTCAAAAGATTATATTGATACGATTAGTTACAAAGATATTGATTCAGTTCAACTACTTTTAACAAGAGGATATCCTATTACTAAGGCGAAAGATTTAAAATGTACGTTTTATTCACTCAAATAAGAAGGTTTCTTGAATAGACTTTTTTATCTTTGCTAAAAATTCAATAGTATGATACAACGTATTCAAACAATTTACATTTTACTTTCTTTGATTTGTCTTTCAATAGTGCTTTTTGGTCATAACGTATTGATTGATTTTTTTGGTACAACCATTGAACGATATAAGTTAACTTTTTTTGGTATTTCAAATCAAGAGCAAGCACCTATTGAAAATGGTTTTAATTTACCATTGTATATTTTTCCAATTATTTTGATTCCGCTTTTAGTATTTGCTATCTTTTCATTTAAGAATTTAAAAAGACAAGGTTTACTAATTCAAATTGCTTTGATACTTTATTCCTTATTAATAGTATCGATAGTATTAATCTATTTTTTTAATGATATTAAAATCGATAACATAAAATCTAATGGTATAATTGGTGTTGGATTCTATATTTTAGCAATTGGTTTACCTTTTCTTTACCTTGCCAATAATGGTATAAAACGCGATAAAAAATTGATCGATTCTTTGAATCGTCTACGTTAATAAATGAATCTTCTTTCTGTAGAAAATATCACCAAAACATTTGGTGCAAGAGTTATATTTAAAGATTTGACATTTGGTGTAGATCAAGGTCAAAAAGTGGCAATTGTTGCTAAAAATGGAAGTGGTAAAACAACACTTTTACGTTGTTTGATTGGTGCTGACCAAGTTGATGAAGGGAGAATTGTTTTCAGAAATGGCTATCGTGTTGCTTTTATGGAACAATCGGAAAATTTAGATGAGACACATTCTATAATGGAAGAAGTTTTTTCTCATGATTTACCCGAACTTCAAGCTGTTAAAGCATACAACATTGCAATGCTTTCAGGTGATGAAAAAGCAATTGGAGACTCATTTGAAGCAATTACTGAACTAAATGCTTGGGATACTGAAAATAAAGTGCACCAAATTTTAGCAAGTTTAAAGTTAGAAGATACCACTCAATTGATTTCTAATCTTTCTGGGGGACAAAAAAAACGTGTTGCTCTGGCGAAAGTTTTGATTGGTGAACCTGATTTTTTGATTTTAGATGAGCCAACAAATCACCTCGATTTAGATATGATAGAATGGTTGGAAGAATACCTTTCGAAATCAAAATCTACTATTTTAATGGTGACACACGATCGTTATTTCTTAGAAGTTGTATGTGATACAATTTTAGAAATGGAAGATCAGACCATCTATAAATACAAAGGTAATTTCTCTTATTATTTGGAGAAAAAAGCAGAGCGTCAAGAACAATTAGGTTCTACGATTGACAAAGCGCGTAATACAATGCGTAAAGAGTTGGATTGGATCAGGCGTCAACCAAAAGCACGTGGTACGAAGCAAAAAGCACGTGTAGATTCATTTCAAGATTTAAAAGCAGTTGCATCTCAAAATATCAATGAAGATGAGTTAGAAATTCCGATTAAAATGGAACGTCTAGGATCAAAAATTGTAGAGATTCATAGGATGAACAAAGCGTTTGGAGATAAAAAAATCATCAATGATTTATCGTATGTTTTCAAACGTCAGGAAAGAGTAGGTATAGTTGGAAATAACGGTACTGGTAAGTCGACTTTTTTGAATATGATTCAAGGATTTGAAGAATTAGACAAAGGAACCGTTTCTGTTGGAGATACAGTGGTGTTTGGATACTTCAACCAAGAATTAATTCAAGTAGATGAAGATAAAAAAGTAATAGATGTAATTCGGGATATTGCTGAATACATTCCTTTGGAAAAAGGAAAAACGATGACAGCGGCAACGTTTTTGGAGAAATTTCTTTTTCCGAGAGATATGCAATACAATTACGTTTATAAATTAAGTGGGGGAGAGAAACGTCGTTTGAAATTGATGACTGTTTTAATGAAAAATCCTAACTTCTTAATTTTAGATGAGCCAACAAACGACTTAGATATATTCGTAATGAGTGTTTTGGAAGATTATTTACGTAATTTCCAAGGTTGCTTAATTGTTGTTTCACATGATCGTTATTTTATGGATAAAATGGTAGACCATTTATTTGTTTTTGATGGTTCTGGAGAAATTAAAGACACTTTTGGTAATTATACTATTTACCGTCAGAAAATGGCTCAACAATTAAAAGACGACCGAAAAGCTGCTGCCGAACCCAAAGCAATTGAAGTTGTAAAACAAGTTGTAGTAGAAAAAACTATCGAAAAAAGAAAAATGAATTTCAAAGAAAAAGTGGAATTCAAAAATATGGAAGGAGATATTGAAAAGTTAGAAAATGAAAAAGCATTGCTAACAGATAAACTTTCAGATGCTTCACTTTCAAATGCCGATTTAATGAATGCAGGAAACCGTTTAAGTGAAGTTATAAAAGAGTTAGAAGCGAAGTCTGATCGTTGGTTGGAGTTAGCTGATATGGATGCTTAATAATATGTTAATTTAGTATCCTTTTAAGTCTATTTAGGAATAATTGAAGATAACTTACCTTTTGTTCATCTGATAAGAATGATTTATTAATTAGTTCGCAACCTTTTTCAATTCGTTTCGAGAAATTATTAAAAATAGTTTGAATTTGTTTGCTGTTTAGACCTAAATTTTGACCGAAATGAATAAAGTTTATCCTCGTAAAACCCGATTTTTTTCCATCTAAAAGTAATGCCATTTCTTCAGGGTCTTTTGGTGTTAAAATTTTAGTGTTTAGTAAATCATAACAAGCAGAAAGTGACCATTCGTCATTATTTTCAATCATTGAAAAGTTTTTTAAATGCATGTCAGCATTACCGGTTATAAAACAAAATAAAGTGATTTCGAAAAGTCTTATTTTATCAAATAATGGATTGACAGAAAATAAATCTAACGTTTTTCCAATTCGTTCCATTGTCCCTTTGTATTTATCGAAGGATTCGGTCAATTGGTACATATCAAGCATGTGAATTTTACTTCCGTCTTTACTTCTATCCATCCTTTTCACGATATAAGAAAGTTCATTCGAAGCCAATCTAATGAGGCTACTTTGAGCTGTTTGTATTCCGAATAAATTAGCTAGAAACATTGTTAAATGTTCATTTTCAGGCATCCCAATGTATTCTTCATTAGGAGGTTTAAAGATGTAATCACCTCCTAGAGCACCAACAATAGTAAGTCGTTTTTCTTTGTTTATTTGGTTTTCAAAAGATAATGAAAGTTTTGGTTGAACACCTGGAATTGCTATACTTCTCTCAATAACTACTTTGGCTAATTCCTGTATTTCATTTATAGTATAAGGTATAATTAAATTATTTTCAGAATTAAATATTTTTTTTGAACATGTTTTGTGGTATTCATAAATTTCATTCTCTAAAAGTGGTTCGTAACAAAAAAGGCATTTTTTCATTTTAATAGGTCTTTATGAGGTAAAACAGAAACTGCACCGATACAATTTTCGCAGCAGGCAATTAATAAACCCATTCTATCATTTTTATTAATTTTCCAAGTAGTACTAGCAATATTTAATAACCAACCTTCAGGTATTAATCCTTCGAAAAATGGAAATAAAATAGTGTTTGTATAGGATTGTTTTGAGAGAGGCATTGTCAATGTGATAGGTTTGGATTGTGGATCTAGTAAATATTCATCAGTATATTTGAACTCAAATATTCCATCATCCGTTTCTTTCAGATAGCCTGCTAACGTGTTTTTGTAATATATATCAGCTGTTCTCATAACGTTTTATTTCTCTTGAATTAATAGGACCTAATTCATGTCCGAAAAGAGCTAGAACTTGATTTACACTATTTATATTTAGATTAGTTTTTCCTTGTTCAATGCTTCGAATAAGTCGTAATCCAACCCCTGCTTTTTCAGCGAGTTCTTTCTGTGTTAAATGGACACTTTTTCTTTTTTCTTTTACAAATAGACGTAATTCAAACATAATTTCAGAATATTTTCAATTAAAATTATACCTATA
>CANCQX010000069.1 GCA_947380375.1 Flavobacteriales bacterium | reverse complement strand
GATACAATAATTACTGATTTTTCATTAATTAAAATTAAAAACAATAAAATTTTCTTTAATGCCGAAATAATAAATGCTGACACTATATGGAAAACAACGTATGATTGTGTCTATAGTGATTTATATAGTTTTCATGGTGGACAACTAACTTTTTATCCAATAGGATCTAGGAGAGATTGTTATATAGAATCTCAAAATAGTAAAGAATTTGTGATTAATCCACCATTAATTTGGCCATATTCAAGCAACGGCCCAGCTTATAGTTTAGTTTACTTATTACAAAAAATTAACGTATGAAAACATCAATAATCATATCATTATCGCTGATTTATTCCTTTCTAATAAGCGGTTGTAAAAAAGAGGAATTTGAAACAAACCCTCCGAATAAACCATTTCCTATCAGTAAAGATTCTTCTTTACTGATAGGAAATGGAATAAATATCATAGGTCAAAAATGGGTTATTAACGCATATAAAATAGGAGAATATGGAGTTCAAACAAATCGTAGTGATACACTTTACTTTATTAATTCCAAAAATTACAGATTTAACCAAGGTACTACAACATATAACTTCTATCCTTCTCTTTCAACCTATACACTAACACTAAATGAAACATTTATTGGTAACATAAGCGGAACTATATACGAGTATAATTTAAAGAATGGAAAAATAGAAGGATTGAAATTTAGAGATATAACTTTAGGTTCTAGCTCAACCAATTATTATTTATGGTTAAAAAAAATATAAATATGCGATTACTATTATTAATATCAGTGTTTTTTATTTTTTATTCATGTAAAAAATATAGTCAACCATCTGAACCTAAAATTCAGGGTCAATGGCTAGTAACACACATTGATTTTTATAGAATTGAAGATGCGGATACTGTCAATGAATTACATTATTATCTAGGGGATGTGTTCATTTTACCAAATGAAAATTGTCCATTAGATACAATTAATATCGGACAAACCTATTTTACTTTTAGTGGTATAGAAGTTTTACTTAATCCTTACTTTGGTTATGGTGGAAGAACTTTTTACAAAAATAATTATTTCTTTTCAGTAACGGAAGTGAATTATGACTATCCTGGATTCATATCATTTGACACCGAGAAAAGAAGAAATGTATGGAAAATAATCTACACAGATTATTCTGGTATGTTACTTCAATTGAAAGGTCAATGGAATCCTAATTCGAGTTTTAAAAAGAAAGTTACAATCGGTTATGGCCAACAAAGAGCTAGCAAGTATGATGCATTGTATATTAAATGTTCAAGGATTGGTCCATAATTAATTTTATAAAAAAGCAGGATAAATTTTCAAAACATCAAACTTTTAACACTATTGTAACGGATTCATAATAGTAGCAGTTATTTTCTTCTTACGATTTCATATATTGTAAGTAATAATTTGATAAAATTTAGTAAAATTAATTAATTTTTTTATAACTTCTAATAAAATAAACTCCCATTATAGAACCAGTTAATCCTGGTAGCATAGTCTGAGGCATATGCATCATTCCATAATATCTATTTATAACATAAAGAAAATAATAAGTACCTACGAAAAAAAAGATATAGCCCAAATAGAATATACCTAAATCAATATAGTCTGTTAATTTATTTATAAACGCTATTATTTGTTTCATAATCTTACTTTTTTGGTATTGTTTTATCTCCGTTCTTTTTTCGTAATTATCTATAGAATCCTGCAGAGCTATATTTATTACCTCTTTAATTAGTTTTCTATCCTAGTAAGCTAGAGCTTTAAGTTTGTGTAATAATTATTCATTTACTATAAAAGGTAACTCTCTGATATAATTATCTCTTGTCCCCTCCTGAGAGATTTTAGTAATTTCCATAAATCATCTAAATTATCAATCCAACAAATTTTAGACTTGATACAATTAAATTGATGCGAAATTAAAGTATTTGGATAACTTTCCTCACTCAGTTTCCTCACTCTAAATAAAAAAAGGTTTTACAAATAAATGTAAAACCTTGATTTTCAAGTAGCGAGAGAGAGATTTGAACTCTCGACCTCAGGGTTATGAATCCTGCGCTCTAACCAACTGAGCTACCTCGCCATTAATTTAAGTTTGCAAATATAGTACTAATTTCTATTTATACAAAAAATACTACTGATTAAAAAATGAATTAAATCAAACTTTAATCATAACTATCTAACATTCAAAGCATTTAATTTGTCTATTTTAATAAAAAAATCTATTAATTAAGTTTTAGCTTTTAAATTGATATTAACTTAAAGTGTCTTAATTATTTCCTGATAAACAAATAAATATTAAATCTAATTTAAATAGGATAAATAGGATTTATAAAATATTAATTTACCATTTTTAATTTCACAATAAAATGAAAAAAACAATAAATAAAGTTGAAATAAGGCATCTCAAAATTGAGGATTATGATAGTTTAAAAACTGCTATGATAAGCTCATATAAAGACATGGAAAATTCCTATTGGAAAGAAAAACACATAAAAATTTTATTAAAAAAATTTCCCCAAGGTCAGTTAGTTGTAGTTGTTGATGATGTAATTGCTGGTTGTGCATTATCTATTATTGTAACTGACGAAAAGGCTGAAAGTGATCACACTTACCTTGAAATAACAAACAATTATTCTTTTTCAACACATACACCAACGGGAAATGTTTTATATGGAATTGATGTTTTCATTTCACCAGAGTATAGAGGACTTAGATTAGGCAGACGTTTATATGATGTTAGAAAAGAAATGTGTGAACAACTCAATTTAAAAGGAATAATTTTCGGTGGAAGAATACCAAACTATTCAAAATATTCTGAACAATATTCTCCAAAAGAATATATCGATAGGGTTAAATTAAAAGAAATATACGACCCTGTTTTAACTTTTCAATTAAGTAATGATTTTCACGTTTTAAAATTAATGACCGGATACCTTCCAAATGACACTAGTTCTTTAGAATTTGCTACTTTATTAGCTTGGAATAACATCTATTATTCTAAGTCAGTTAAAAACATTAACAGTCCAAAAACAAATGTTCGCCTAGGTCTTATTCAATGGCAAATGCGACCTATGGATAACATTGAAACACTTTTTGAACAAATGGAATATTTCATTGATGCAGTTTCAGATTACAGTTGTGATTTTTGCTTATTTCCAGAATTTTTCAATGCCCCACTAATGGCTAAATACAATGAATTACCTGAATCTGAAGCAATTCGAAAATTAGCCAACTATACTGCAGAAATTAGACTAAAATTTCAAGAATTTGCTATTTCATATAACATCAATATCATAACAGGTAGCATGCCGTTAATTGAAAATGATTGTTTGTATAATGTAGGTTACCTTTGTAGAAGAGATGGTAGTATTGAAGAGTTTCGTAAAATTCATATTACTCCTGCAGAATCTTATTCTTGGGGTATGATTGGTGGAAACAACTTGCATACTTTTGATACCGATTGTGGTAGAATTGGAATTTTAATATGTTATGACTCAGAATTTCCTGAGCTTAGTCGGATATTAGCTGAAGAAGGAATGAACATTTTATTCGTGCCTTTTTTAACAGATACACAAAATGGTTTCCATAGGGTTAAGAGATGTGCTCAAGCGCGCGCTATTGAAAATGAATGTTATGTAGCAATTGCCGGTAGTGTTGGTAATTTACCTAAAGTAAGCAATATGGATATTCAATTTGCACAATCCGCTGTATTCACACCTTGCGACTTTTCATTTCCAACAAATGGAGTTAAAGCAGAAGCAACGCCAAACACAGAAATGATTCTTATTTGTGATATAGATTTATCACTTCTTCAAGAGCTTCATAACTACGGAAGTGTAACAAATTTAAAAGATAGAAGATTAGATCTTTATTCCATTAACAGAATTTAAAATGCTTATAAAATAATCACGCATAAAAAAAGCCCTTCTAAAAAGGGCTTTTTAAATACTAAATGAAAATTAACGAGTAAATAACATTTCTCTAAATTTTGGTAAAGGCCAAAGTTCATCATCGACAAGTATTTCTAATTTATCAGCATGATATCGGATATCGTCAAAATAAACTTTTACTTTATCACAATAAGCTACAGCTTTTGCTTCGTTTTCTTCTACTTTATTAGCCAATTTACGAGCGTTTAACATGTCATCACATCCTGATTTCATTTTATTCATGTGCTCAGAAATTTTTGTAAGCAACTCTAATTGGGCTTTTCCTGCTTCCCTACCCGCTTTATCTCCTAAAACTGAAATTAATCCTTGAACATTTTGAATTAATTTATTTTGGTATTCAATAACTGCAGGAACAATATGGTTTTGAGCAATATCTCCAATTAAACGCGCTTCAATTTGAATTTTATGAATATATGCCTCAAATTCAATTTCTTGACGTGCTTCCAACTCTCTTGGAGTTAAAATATTCATATCATTGAATAATTTGATAACTTTTTTATCTCCCCAAACTTTCAAAGCTCTTGGAGTATCTTTTAAATTGGACAAACCTCTTTTTTCAGCTTCCTTAACCCACTCATCTCCGTAACCATTTCCTTCGAAACGAATTTTCTTAGAAGCTTTGATCATTATTTGAAGTTCTTTCAATATTGCTTCGTCTTTACTTTCTCCTTTTTCAAGTCGAGCATCAACATCTTTTTTGAAAATCTGTAATTGATTCGAAACGATAGTATTGATAACAATCATTGCTGACGCACAGTTTGCAGAAGAACCAACTGCTCTAAATTCAAATTTATTTCCTGTAAAAGCAAACGGAGAAGTTCTATTTCTATCCGTATTGTCCAACATGATTTGCGGAATTTTACCGATATTCAATTTTAATTCTGTTTTATCTTCTGGTGTCATTTTACCAGCTTTAACATTTTTCTCAATTTCATCTAACAAATATGTTAATTGAGAACCAATAAAAGCAGATATAATTGCTGGAGGCGCTTCATTTGCTCCTAAACGATGATCGTTTCCTGCTCCAGCAATACAGGCTCTTAATAAATCAGCATAATCATGAATTGCCTTTATTGTATTGCAGAAAAAAGTTAAGAATTGTAAATTCGATTTAGGATTTTTACCTGGTGCTAATAAATTTACTCCTGTATCTGTTCCTAAAGACCAATTATTATGTTTACCTGATCCATTTACTCCTGCAAAAGGTTTTTCATGCAATAAAACACGGAAATTATGTTTACGAGCAACTTTTTCCATAATATCCATTAACAATAAATTATGGTCGTTTGCTAAATTACATTCTTCAAAAATTGGAGCACATTCAAATTGATTTGGAGCAACTTCATTATGTCGTGTAGTAACAGGAATACCTAAACGAATAGATTCTGTCTCAAATTCACGCATAAAAGCTGTAATACGAGCAGGAATAGAACCAAAATAATGATCATCTAACTGTTGACCTTTTGCTGGAGCATGTCCAAACAAAGCTCTACCTGTCATCATAATGTCTGGACGTGCATTAAATAATGCAGAGTCAACTAAAAAATATTCTTGCTCCCAACCTAAAGTTGCAACAGTTTTTGTAACATTTTTATCGAAATACTGACAAACTGCTGTTGCAGATTCATCAATAGAATGTAATGCTTTTAATAATGGCATCTTGTAATCCAATGCTTCACCAGTGTAAGAAATGAAAATCGTCGGAATACATAACGTTTTATCAATTACGAAAGCTGGTGATGAAGGATCCCAAGCAGTATATCCCCTCGCTTCAAATGTATTACGAATTCCTCCATTTGGAAATGAAGATGCATCTGGCTCTTGTTGAATTAATAAATCACCATCGAAACGTTCAATTGCTCTTCCTGGACCAACTGGTTTAAAAAATGCATCGTGTTTTTCGGCAGTTGAACCTGTTAAAGGTTGAAACCAATGTGTGTAATGAGTTGCACCTTTAGTTAAAGCCCAATCTTTCATTGAAGAAGCAACTTGGTCTGCCATTTTACGGTCCAATCTGGTACCTTTCAAAGCAGAATCCATCATAGATTTATAAGCTTCACTCGGAAGATATTCACGCATAACTTCAGCATGAAAAACATTTTCTCCAAAAATCTCAGAAATTTTACCCTCAAATTCAATGTTTTTAGGAGTTCTATTCAAAACATCGTGATAAGCTTGCATTCTTTTAGTTGCCATGATTTTATTTTTTTTACAAAATTAGCCATTTTTTAATAGGTAAGTAAAAAATTAACATACTTTTTTATCAATACCCCCCTGTTTATTTTAGATCAAAATGAAATATTATCCATTTTTTAACAAAATAGGTTAAAAAAATCATTTTTATACTATTTAAATATTCGTCATTTTATAAAATAGTCAATGTTCGTAAAAAATAGTAAACTACCCTTTTTTGAAAAAATCGTTCCATCTTGTTTTATATCTTTGTATTGTTTAGGCATTATATTGTTAGACATTAGACTTCTTTTTTATGAGTTATTTAGACGAATTAAACCCAAATCAGCGAGATGCTGCTGAAAATATTTATGGTCCAACAATGGTAATCGCTGGTGCTGGTTCAGGTAAAACAAGGGTGCTTACTTTTAGAATTGCCTATATGTTAGAACAAGGTATTGACCCATTCAATATTATGTCATTGACTTTTACTAATAAAGCTGCTCGAGAAATGACCGATAGAATTGGAAAAATTGTAGGTTCAAGTGAAGCTAAAAACATTACAATGGGGACTTTTCACTCAGTTTTTTCGAGAATTTTGAGATACAATGCTGATAGACTTGGTTACCCTACAAATTTTACAATTTATGACACTCAGGATTCAAAAAGTTTAATAAAGGAAATTGTAAAATCTTTTAATTTAGATGATAAAATATACAAACCTAGTATGGTATTAGGAAGAATATCTTCCGCTAAAAATAATTTAATTTCTCCTGAAGCATACGCTGTAAATGCAGAAATACTAGAGGAAGACCGTCAATCAAAAAGACCCGAACTTGGAAGAATTTATGCTTCATATGCATTAAGATGTTTCAAATCAGGAGCTATGGATTTTGATGATTTACTTTACAAAACAAATATTTTACTTCGTGATTTTCCAGATGTATTATCTTACTATCAACAAAAATTCAAATATATCTTAGTAGATGAATACCAAGATACCAATTACGCTCAATATTTAATAGTTAAAAAATTAGCAGCTGTTTATGAAAACATTTGTGTTGTAGGAGATGATGCACAAAGTATTTACTCTTTCCGTGGCGCAAATATTCAAAATATATTAAATTTTAGGAAAGATTATCCTGACTTCAAAATGTTTAAATTAGAGCAAAACTATAGAAGTACGAAAAATATAGTTGAAGCTGCTAATAGTGTAATTGGAAGAAATCAAGATCAAATTCAGAAAAATGTATGGACTGATAATGACGATGGTCAAAAAATCCACGTAATTAGAAGTTTAACAGATAATGAGGAAGGTAAAATAATTACTAATAGAATCTACGATTTAAAACAATCAAAAGGTTTATCTTATAATGATTTTGCAATTCTTTATCGAACAAATAAACAATCTAGAGCATTTGAGGAATCTATGCGTAAGCTAAATATTCCATATAAAATATACGGTGGTTTGTCTTTTTACCAAAGAAAAGAAATTAAAGATATTCTATCATATTTTCGCTTAACTACAAATCCTAGAGATGAAGAAGCTTTAAAACGAGTAATTAATTATCCTTTAAGGGGTATTGGTAAAACCACTTTTGAAAACATTGTTATAACAGCAAATCAACACGGAGTTTCTATTTGGGATGTAATATCAGATTTTAATAACTTTCCTGTTTCAATAAATCAAGGTGTAAAGACGAAGATTTATGAATTTGTAACAATGATCAAAAGCTTTGGGGCTCAACTAGAATCAATGAATGCTTTTGAATTAGCTAAATTAATTGCGAAATCCTCAGGAATTTTGAAGGATCTTCACGCAGAAAAAGACAAAGGACCAGAAGAGGTTGAACGTTACCAAAATATAGAGGCATTATTAGCAGGAATTAAAGAATTTACAGTTTCTCAAGGAGAAGATGAACCAAAAACTCTTTCTGAATTCATGCTTGATGTCGCACTTTTAACCGATGCCGATCAAAAAAATGATGATGAAGTAAATCATGTTACATTGATGACTATCCATTCGAGTAAAGGTTTAGAATTTGAACATGTTTTCTTGGTAGGTCTCGAAGAAAATTTATTCCCATCTCAAATGGCTTTAAATTCAAGAACTGAATTAGAAGAAGAACGAAGGTTATTTTATGTAGCAATTACTAGGGCTAAAGAATCTTGCACACTTTCTTTTGCGACTTCAAGATTTATCTGGGGAAACCTTGTCACAGCAGAACCTAGCAGATTTATCGATGAGATTGATAAAAAATTCTTACATTTTGAAATATCAGAAAGACCCGGTGGAAGATCTCTGAATACAAGAATGACTGCCTTTGATAAACCCTATGTTGGTGGATTAAATAAAACAGTAAGTGCTCCTTCAGGTATGAAATCAGTTAGTTCTGCGTCTCCTTCGAGTAAAGGAGACGCTTTAAGCTTAGATTTAAAAGTTGGCTATAATGTGAAGCATGAATTATTCGGAAATGGAAAGGTAACAACTCTAGAAGGACAAGGAAGTGATAAAAAAGCAACTATTTTCTTTCCGGGAAAAGGTGCTAAAACATTGTTATTACGATTTGCGAATTTAACTGTACTGGATTAGAAAGGATATCCTATTCCAAAACTAATATGTGGTTTAAAGGGTGTTGAATCTATTTTTTTCAGAGCATCAACAGTCATTGAAGGGTTTTTAGTAATAAAATTGGTAACTTCATTATTATAAATGCTATGTTTTTGAAAAATCCATCGTTCACCGATTGGTAATGCAGGATTATGGATTGGGAAACCAAAATCAACACGCACAATAAAAAAATCAAAATCTCTCCTAATTCCAATACCAGGCGCTATCGCTATCTCTTTAAACCAATTCCCCGAAAATTTACTTCCTATACGGTTATTATCCGTTCTGATAGTCCATATATTACCAGCATCTACAAAAAATGCTCCTTTCAATTTTTTATTGAATTGAAATCTATATTCCGCTGAACTAGCTAAACGTATATCACCAATTTGAATACTAGTCCTATTTGTATCTATGTAATATTTATATGCTCCTGGACCTAAAGCACTCGCCCTCCATCCTCTCACATCATTTGCTCCACCCGCATAAAAACTATAATCATAGGGCATAGAAGTTTTAGAATTACCATACGTTAGCCCTACACCTAATAAAGCTCTCATATTCAAGCTTTTTGTTTTAGTAAACGGAAGCGTGTAAATAATTGTATTATCTAATCTAGAAAACTGTGAATACACTAAACCATTAACTCTGTATTGACCTATATATAGCCCGATTGTATCTTGAATTTGATATTTTTTGAAAGCTGACAATAAATTTCCAGCAAGATCAAAAGTCCCAAGATAATAAAACGAGGACAAATGTTTTTTAGATTCTTTATTTTTATCTCGGTATTCAAATGAAACTTTCCAATCCTGCCAAACAAATTGACTGCTAAAAGTATTACTTAAAAACGGATTGTTTTTTTGCTTTAAGTAAGTCTCGAAAACATCTGATTTTATTATACTTACAAATTTTACACCTGATAAACCAGGGAAACCCATTTGAATGGTTTGAGTGTTTCTAATTTCATATTTCCAAGAATAATTCATTTGAAAATATTCTTTGGAATATAAATCCCTTTTTTGAAAACTATACGCAGTATTTATAATAGTTTTAGCAAGTCGAGACTTGTTTAATTTTGTTTTTTTAAGGAACAATAATCCAGGTAATTCAAATTTCAATGATGGACCTATTTCAAATTGATAAAATTTAGTTGTTAAAGCTTTTAAATCCTTATTATCAATTTTTTCATCAATAATTGGAGGTTGTGCTTGAATAGATCCATTTATAGAAAGTGTTAATTTTTTTCCACTTCTAAATAAATTTTTATTTATGTAATTTAATCCTGATGACAGCCCAAAATAACCATTTGTATTTGTAATTCTTGTTTGTGCTCCAAAAGATTGTTTTTTAGATGGAATTAAATAATAATGAATTTGTAATTTATCTGGTTCTATTAATTCTATTATCTCAGTCTTAGTTGTCTGAAAGTAATCAGACTGTTGAAACCTAGAATATGTATTTTCGATATTAGTTTCAGTTATTTTATCACCTCTTTCAAGTAAAGATTGAATTTCAATTATTTCAGGTTTCAAAAATAAATCACCGTTGTATAAAAAATAGGCTAATCTGCTAGAATCTATATCGTTAGAATTTCGTTTTTTAATCTGACAATAATGCAATGTATCAATTGTAGGTAAATATTTACCTAATAAAGAAATTCCTAACTGATTTGCTTTTTCTTTAAAATTACCATTAAATGAATTTGTGTCAACTATATGAAAATAAACATCTGAAATGTATTTTTCGATATATTTTTTTTCAACCAAACTATCTTTATTTGATTTTGAAAAAGTCATTCTTTCTAAGAACTTTAATCCAAGAATTACTTTCATATTCGTTTTATTTGTATCAACAGAATATTTAATACTATTTGGACTAAATGAATAAATAGCTTGATCTTTCATATACCTAGCTAGAGAAGTTCTGTAGTCATCTAAAAAATCAGTATCAAAAGGATGGTTAATTAAAGTGTTTTCAGGATTTTTAATGAATTTTCCGTAGTTATCGGTAACTAACTGATTAGTTGATTCTATATAAACTGAGTCTATCAAATATCTTTCACCAGTATTAATTTTATAGTTAACTATCGCTTTTTTATTTTTTTTAAAAATTATTTCGCCTTTAGCTTCACCATAATAAAAACCTTTTTTCTTTAAATAAGCGCCTAATTGCTCAACTGATTTATAGAACAAAGTACTATCAAAAATCACTGGTTTTTCACCAATTTTGTATTTTAACCATTCTCTTAAAAACAAATTTGGCTCTATAGTATCTTTTAAATTAATCGTTTTTACACTATAATAATCTTCATTTTTTGAACGTGCTTTTTCAATTCTTCTATAATTAATAGTGTTTTCTCGAGTTATTCTTCTTTCATTTATAAAATGATTTTCCGTATTTATTTTTCTTCTTTTATCAAATACACGAGAAGAATCAATTCTATTATATAAAAATAAATCCCACTTTAATCCTATGGTTTTATTGTTTGGTTGTTGACGAATAATTGATTTCAGTTCTTCTTGATCTAAAGGTGAACCAATTATTTCAATCTTGTTCTTTTTTAATAAATAACGATCCTTTGGAACAAACTTTGTAGATTTACAACTCGCTAGTAAAAGCAAGGAAAAAATAAAATAATATGTAAGTTTAAAGTATCTCAATTAATTAATTTAAGATACAAAAATAATAAAAGCTACGGTGCAAAGTATATCAAAGAACAAGATAAAGTGGATTCGTTCACTTCAACAGAAAAAAAACAGAGAAGAATTAGGATTATTTATTGTTGAAGGAGAGAAAATGGTCAATGAGGCATTGAATTCCTTTGGTAAGTTTATTGAATTTTTGTGTTTAACAAAAAATAGTTCAATTGTTCTTAAAAATCCATCATTTGAAGCTGCAATTGCTTCCGATGAAGAATTAAAGTCTATTTCTTCATTGAAAAACCCAAATAAATCTCTTATTGTTCTTAAAATACCAATTCAAACAACTGTTGATACTGAGTTTAGAATTGCTTTAGATGGAATACAAGATCCTGGAAACATGGGTACTATTTTACGTTTAGCGGATTGGTTCAATGTAAAAGAAATTATTTGTTCCAAAGAAACAGTCGATATATACAATCCGAAAGTTGTTCAATCTAGCATGGGGGCAATTTTTAGAATTAATGTAATCTATTGCGATTTAGCCGATTATTTAAGTAAAACTAAAGAACCTATTTTCGGTGCTTTACTTGAAGGTCAAAATATTTACAAGAAATCAGTTGAACCAAAAGGTATATTAGTTCTTGGAAACGAAGGAAATGGTATTTCTGAAAAAATTATTCCTTTAATAACTGAACCAATTACAATTCCTCGTTTTGGACAAGCTGAATCTTTAAATGTTTCAGTTGCTACAGGTATATTATTATCGGAGTTTTTTAGAGGGTGATAATTGATAAATTTTATTTAAATTCTTCAAAACATAGATAAATAAATCGCAATCGTCTGATTATGTTGAATTTAGAATAGAAAGAAGTGATTGGGTTTGAATTCAATAATTTTTAATTATTTAAAGTCATCCAATCCCACGGTCCAGAAAACATCCACTGTAATATTCCAAAAGTTGAAAGAAAAACCAAATAAAGTATAAAACAAATTTTAACGATTTTTTTCCAAACTAAGCCTTTATCAGTTGCAAGAAAATGTTTATTTGAATAATATTTACTTAAATACAAAGGAATAATTGCTAAAAATTCCAACGCTATATTCGTTCTTTGAGTGGGATAACGTAAAATATCATATTGTGTTTTCAAAAAATATTTATCAATTATTATATCTTCAATAAAAATTAAGGATATAATACCAATTGAAAAAAGGAATAATTGATAACTTTCAAATAAAAAATTAAATTTCACGTATCTCCTGATTAAAACACTTATTATAAAAAACAGGACTGAAATAAAAAAAAGATCTTTAATTTGCTTCCTTGTCTTTTTAGCATTAATATATTGTTTTTCTATAGAAGGCAGACTTTTCTCCATAGAAATAATTCGTTTATCAGCTGATATTTTTCTTTGTTCATTTAGTTCACTATTATTGCCTAGTTTAATAATATTCCCACTAAAATAGGATAATCCACCATTGTGATAATTATATATTTCCTCCTCATACGATAACAAATTCCTATAGCACTCATTTACCTCAATATCTGAAAAAGAAGATAAGTTTAAGATTAATATAAAATAAAGAATTCCTAAATATTTCATAAAATAATCAGATATTTGTCAACTGCCTCATCCCTTCCCCTAAAGTCATCGCTACAGCATTTGCTAAATTAAAACTTCTGACTTTCCCTGGAAATGGAATTGTGACTAAATTTTCTTTGAATTTTTCAATTATCTCTGGATCTAATCCTTCCGCTTCTTTTCCGAAAATTAGATAGTCACCTTGTTTTAATTCAGTTTTATAGAATGACTTTTCAGCTCTTGCAGAAAAAAAGTAAATAGATGCTAAAGGATCAATTGTTTTCACCCAAGAATCAAAATTATCGTGATGACAAATCTCTAAGTCTGGCCAATAATCTAATCCTGCACGTTTTACTCTTGCATCAGTAATTTCAAATCCAAGAGGATGAATTAGATGCAATCTACTTTTAGTAGCAACGCATAAACGTCCAATATTCCCTGTATTATTTGGAATCTGTGGTTCAACTAAAACTACATTAAAATTTAATTGGTCGTATTTATCGATAATGTTCATTTCTCTAATTTAACTTTAATTGCATCCACACATTTAATTCCATCAATAGCAGCTGAAATTATTCCACCTGCATAACCAGCACCTTCAGCACAAGGATACAACCCAACTAAATCAGGGTGTTCCAAAGTCACTTCATCCCTCGGGATTTGAACAGGCGACGATGTTCTAGATTCAGGAGCGTGCAATACTGCGTCATTTGTTAAAAATCCCTTCATTTTTTTATCAAAATCTACAAATGCTTTTCTTAATCGTTTTGCTATAAATAATGGTAAAATTTTATTTAAATCTACACTTGCTAATCCTGGAACATAGGAAGAGCGAGGGAAAGAAATAGAAACTTTTCCATCTACAAAATCTTTCAAACACTGTGCAGGTACTTTTTGAGTTTTTCCAGCTGCTTCCCAACACATTTTTTCTACTGATTTCTGAAAATCTAGAGCTATGAAAGGGTTATCCTTTGAATAATTAGGCAAATCTTCAGGATTAACCGTTACAACAATACCCGAATTTGAATAAGGATTATTTCGTTTTGAAGGAGACCAACCATTTGTAACTACTTCTCCTTCAGAAGTTGCGCAAGGTGCTATAATTCCACCTGGACACATACAAAATGAATAAACTCCTTGTCCATCCACTTGAGTAACTAGGGAATAAGAAGCTGGTGGTAAATATTCATCATTTAATCTTCCAGAGTATTGGATTTTATCAATAAATTCTTGCTTATGTTCTACTCGTACACCTAAAGCAAATGATTTAGCTTTTAATTGAAGTCCTTTTCGATGTAGTAATTCGAAAATATCTCTTGCAGAATGTCCAGTTGCTAAAATAACATTGTCAAACATTCTTATATTTTCTGAATTGATTTCTACACCTTTTATTTCGCCATTTTCAATTATTAAATCAGTTAATTTAGAGTCAAAATGAACTTCTCCTCCCGAATTAATAATTTCCTCACGCATAGCAACAATTATATGAGGTAATTTATTTGTACCAATATGAGGATGCGCGTCCACTAGAATATCATCATCGGCTCCAAAATGTACAAACCACTTTAAAGCTTTCAATACATCTCCTCGTTTTTTGGATCTAGTGTATAACTTTCCATCTGAATAAGTCCCTGCCCCACCTTCACCAAAACAATAATTAGATTCACCATTTACGATTGATTCTTTGTTTAGTTTTGCTAAATCTCTTCTTCTTGATCGAACATCTTTCCCTCGTTCAAAAACGATAGGTTTTAAACCAAGTTCAATAGCGTGAAGAGCAGCAAATAGTCCAGCAGGACCAGAACCTATTATGCAAATTTCGGTTGAATTCACTACGTTTTGTGAACAATAATATTTTTCTGAAGGAATTTCTTCTCCTTCTATATAAACTTCAAAAGAACAATTAATTTTTATCGCCGATTTTCTAGCATCAATAGAACGTTTACGCCAAACAAATTGAAAGTCAGAATTTGAAAGATTCAATTCGTCTTTTATTCTATTCTTGATAAAAAATTCATTTTTTGCTTGCTCAGGAGTTACCTGAAATTGAATTACTTGACTCATTAACCTTCAAAAATAAATGAAAACCACAATGTTTTGTTATATAATCTATCTATCGGATTAGAGGGTTCCGTATTATCTTGAATAAAAGAATTATTAAATCCTTGAGAATATTTAACTTCCATACCAAATTTAAAATAGGGTGCAAAAAATTCAACACCTCCACCGATTTGCCCTTGGTAATCTTTCTTTTTTATTTTAATAAAAGGATCTGTATATGACTGACTAGCTTTCTCTTGTGACTGAAGATCTAAAGTGAATTGTCCACCAACTAATAAATAAGCAGCGAAATTATTCAACCGAAGTGTTCTAAATTGAAGCATTAAAGGTAAATCTAAATCAGTTGAGCCAACTCTTTCTTCATACATTAAATTTTTACCATTTGGATCTTTTTTATTCACAAAAGTATAATTCAAAACACGCTCTTGAAATGAAAGAGTTGGAATAATTCGAAGTCGAACCATAGGTGTCCATAACTTTAATGTAGAAACAATTCCAACTTGACCTCCTGGAATACCTTTACTTGTAACTGAAATTAAGCCATATTTTTGATAAGCGTCTATATTTTGATAGACAATAAAATCACTTTTATTAAAACCTAACATAAAACCAAAATGCAAAGCTCTTTCGTCGTAACGTTTATAGTTTTGAGGCTTTTCCTTTTGAGTAAAAGCACAAAAAGAAACTAATAATAAATAAAAAAATACTAGAAACTTCATAGATCTATTAACGATCAATATTTTACAATATTGTTTAAAAATGTTTGTTACTATTTTGAGCCACAATATATAGTTGCAATTCCTCCTGAAACTAATTCAGCACTAACATTTTTATAACCTAATTTTTCTAATATTCCTATCATTTCTTCACCTTCTGGAAAAGCAGCAATTGACTCAGGAAGATACGCATAAGCCTTCTCATCTTTAGAAATCCTTTTACCGAAAAAAGGAATAATATATTTTGAAATAAAACCGTAACCTTGCTTAATAGGAAACTTTTTAGGTTTAGAAAATTCCAAAATCACAACTTTACCACCCACTCGAATAACTCTTAACATCTCTGCTAATCCGATTTCTAAATGCTCAAAATTTCGAACTCCAAAACCAACAGTTAACGCATCAAAATAATTATCTTCAAATGGTAACTCTTCCGAATCGGCTAACGTCATTGTAATAATAGAATCGAATTTTTTAGTTTTCATTTTCTCTTTTCCAACCTCCAACATTCCTATTGAAATATCAACTCCAACAACTTCGGTAGGGTTTAATTTCAATGAAGCTATAGCAAAATCTCCAGTACCTGTAGCAATATCTAAAATTCTTTTAGGCTGAATATCTTTCAGTTTTTTAATTGCCTTTTTTCTCCAAATTTTATCAATCCCTAATGATAAAAAATGATTCAAGAAGTCGTATTTTTTAGAAATATTATTGAACATTTCCGCTACTTCTTCTTTCTTTGTTTTATCTGAATTACCGTAAGGCTTTACTTCTATTCTACTCATATTTTTATAGTTTTTAGTAGTTAGTTTTTAGTAATTAGTGAGCTTAGTTAAAATCAAGCATTTTCACTAATTTTACATTGTCACCTATTTACTTTTAAATCTATACAGCCTAATAACTAACAAACTAAGACCTAATAGCTAACTCAACTTCTTCAATCAATAAATCTTTATCTATGGAAACTACTCCGCTTTTTTCGCATACTAATCCACCTGCTAGGTTAGCAACTTCAGCAATTTCTTTAATTGATAATCCTGCTGTTAAACAAAGAGTTGCTAATGAAATCACAGTATCTCCAGCGCCAGAAACATCAGCGATATTTCTAATGTGAGCTGAAATGTAATGTTGAGAATTATTATCTTTTATAAATACCCCGTGTTCTGAAAGAGTAATAAAAGAAACTTTATTTTCTAATTTCTCTTCCAATTTAAGAACTGCTTTTTCAAATTGATCTTTATCTGAAAACGAAAAATTCATTCCAACACCTTCTTTTAACTCTTTTAGATTTGGTTTGAAAAGGCTCACATTTTTATAGGCAAAGAAATTTTTATTTTTTGGATCAACAGTAGT
>CANCQX010000068.1 GCA_947380375.1 Flavobacteriales bacterium | reverse complement strand
TTTCTAAAATTTAGTTCAAAGTATCCAAATATCATTCAAGTTCATTACATTTGCAGTCACGAACGATTTAAACGATTTCCGTTTAGTTTTGAAAATTGATACTTTATGAAAATTCTTGCAGCAAATAAACAATTAGATGTAATCATCGACAAAGTTGAAAAAGAAGGAATCTTAGCAACTGGTTTAATAGATGATTTAAAAGAATTAAGAGAATTAGCTCTTAAGGAACAAGATCCGTTAGTTGTAAAAGTTTTACGCCTAACATATGAGTTTTTAGCAGATAGAAAAGCTTTTGGCGTTCAAGGGCAATTCGAAGAGGATGAAGAAGGTAGTGAATATCCTGTTGAAATAGAAGACAAAGAAAATCTATTGTATTTGCTTGACTTACTTAAAAAAGCAGATCACAAAATAAATCGTGAGGAAATTAAAGATTACCGTTCGGCTTTAAAAATGGAGTTATATTAAATTTAACATATAAAATTAAGTTAGGGTTGTTCAATTTGAATGACCCTTTCTTTTGCAAATTAATTTTACTTTTTTAGAATTTATTTATTTTTTATCTGGATTACTTTAAATTATTCTAAATAGTATCTTTACTATTCAAACTAAAAATTAAAATTATCATGGATCATTTATTTCAAAATTATTGGTGGGCTGGTTTAATCATTTTAGCTCTTGTTTTTTACAAATTTGTATTGCGTTTTTTCTTCGGAATGGTTATAGTTCCAGAAGATAAAGTTGGTTTAGTGACAAAGAAATTTGTCTTGTTCGGAGAAAATAAAGAATTACCAGATGGTAGAATTTTAGCTACATTAGGTGAGGCTGGGTTTCAAGCAAAAACACTTGCTCCGGGATTGTATTTTTGGAAATGGATTTGGCAATACGAAATAAGTATGGGGAATTTTACGGTTATCCCTGAAGGTCAAATTGGATTGGTATTAGCGAAAGATGGTAGAGAAATTCCAACTGGAAATATCTTGGGTTTACGAGTTGATTGCGATAATTTTCAAGATGCTGAAAAATTCCTAACAAATGGCGGACAAAAAGGTCGTCAAACAAACTACATTACGGCAGGATCATACAGAATTAATACACTTTTATTTCAAGTATCAGTTACTGATATGATTCGTATCCAAGAAAGTATGGTTGGAATTGTAACTACTTTAGATGGTTTACCGATTGAAGCTGGAAGTATTGCTGGTAAATTAGTTGAGGGTCATAATAATTTCCAAGATTTTGATAAATTCATTTTGAATGGTGGAAATCGTGGTTTACAGCCACAAGTAATTTTAGCCGGTTCTTACAATTTAAATCCTTGGGCTATTCAAATGGAAGAAACTTTGATGACAGAAATTCCAATCGGATATGTTGGTGTTGTTATTTCATATATTGGTCAAGAAGGTCACGATTTAACTGGTTCTGAATTTAAACACGGGAATATTGTAGAAAAAGGGTATAAAGGTGTTTGGTTGGAGCCTCTTGGTCCGGGTAAATATCCTATCAATAAATACATTATGAAAGTGGAATTAGTTCCTACAACAAATCTTGTATTAAATTGGGCAAGCGCAAGAAGTGAGGCTCATAATTTAGATAAAAATTTATCCACAATTACAGTTCGATCAAAAGATGGTTTTCCATTTAATTTAGATGTTTCTCAAATTATTCACGTTCCAACAACTGAAGCACCAAAAGTAATTGCTCGATTTGGAAATATGATCAATTTAGTATCTCAAGTATTAGAACCAACAATAGGTAATTATTTCCGTAACTCGGCGCAAGATAGTGATGTAATTGCTTTCTTAAGTACTCGTAAAGAACGTCAAGATTCAGCTAAATTCCATATCAAAAAAGTATTGGATGAATACAATGTAAATGCTGTTGATACTTTGATTGGAGATATTACTCCTCCAGAATCTTTAATGAAAACATTGACCGATCGTAAACTTGCAGAAGAACAAAAAGTAACTTACGATACTCAAAAACAAGCACAAGAAACACGTCAGGGAATGGAGAAAGAAACAGCCATTGCCGATATGCAAAAAGAGATTGTATCAGCTCAACAAAGTGTTGAAATTGCGGAAAGAACTGCTAGTGCTGCCGTGAAAAAATCAGAAGGTGAAGCTGCAAGTGTTAAATTAGCTGTAAGTGCTGAAGCTGAAGCAACAAAACTACGAGCCCAAGCTGAAGCTGTTGCGACTAAAGCTCGTGCTGAAGCAGAATCTTCAGCTGTGAAATTGAGAGCGGAGGCGGAAGCTGAAAGAATTTCGTTGACTGGTAATGCTGAAGCTGAAAAAATTCTAGCAATCGGTAAATCTACTGCTGAAGCTTATGAATTAAGTGTTAAAGCTTTAGGAAATGAAAACTTTACTCGCTATAAAATTACAGAAGAATTAGCAAAAGGAAATGTAAAATTAATTCCTGATGTTCTTATAGGTGGAGGTCAAAATGGTGGTGGAACAGCTCTTGATGGATTATTAGGACTAAAACTAATGGAAATGATGGATCCTAAAAAGATTGAACAGAAAGAAGAAATTAAAAAGGGTAAGTCTTCTGAAGAAGAGTAAAAGGTAAGATTTAGTATCTCAACAACTACACATTCAACGTGTTAAAACAAAACATATGTTAGGATTACAACTTGCAACAGACCCTAGATGGGTAAATATTGTAGAATCAAATATTGAAGAGATCTTAACAGATCACGCTTGGTGCGAACAAAAAGCTGCAACAAATTGTATAACGATAATCATTAACAATTCTGAAAAGCCAGAACTTGTATCAGCATTATTAGATATCTCAAGGGAAGAAATCGAACACTTTAAAATGGTACACGATCTTATTTTGGAGAGGGGCTTAACATTCGGTCGTGAACGTAAAGATAGTTATGTAAACGAGCTTGTTCAATTTATGAAAAAAGGAGCTAGCAGAGAGATTGCATTGGTAGATCGTTTGTTGTTTTCTGCAATGATTGAAGCAAGAAGCTGTGAACGTTTTAAAGTATTGTCTGAAAATATTAAAGATGAAACATTAGCTAAATTTTACCGCGATTTAATGATAAGTGAAGCCGGACATTACACTACTTTTTTAGGTTTTGCAAGAAAATACGGTGAAGGAATCGATGTTGACAAACGTTGGAAAGAATGGTTAGCATACGAAGCTTCTGTAATTGCAAATTATGGAAAAGAAGAAACAATACACGGGTAAATACAATCCTATAAATGTCTCAAAAAAAGAAAGAACACCCAAAGGAAAAAGCTAAAATACATCCACGTAATAAACACCGTGAAAGATATAATTTTAATCTATTAATTCAAGATTGTCCTGAATTAGCGGATTTTGTGAAGCTAAATATTCACAACGATGAATCGATAGATTTTGCGAATCCAGAGGCTGTTAAGTTGTTAAATAAAGCTTTGTTGAAACATTATTACGGAGTTCAAAATTGGGATATTCCTGTAGATTATTTGTGTCCACCAATTCCTGGAAGAGCCGATTATATTCACCATATTGCTGATTTATTGTGCGTTAATAATTATGGTAAAATTCCAACTGGTCCTCAAATTAAATGCTTAGATATTGGAGTTGGAGCAAATTGTGTCTATCCAATTATAGGAAATAAAGAATACGGTTGGTCATTTATTGGCGCAGATATAGATCCCGTTTCTATTGACTCTGTAAATACGATTATTGAAAATAATTCTTTTCTAAAAGATTTTATTGACCCTAGATTACAAATGAATCCTAAAGATATTTTTACTGGGATTTTAAAAGAAGATGAAATTATCGACTTATCAATTTGTAACCCTCCTTTTCATTCTTCCAAAGCTGAAGCTGAGGCCGGAACACTTCGTAAATTATCCAATTTAAACCAAAAAGTAGTTAAAAAAATAAATTTAAACTTTGGTGGACAAAACGGAGAATTATGGTGTGAAGGTGGAGAAGAACGATTTGTAAGAAATATGGTCAGACAAAGTCGTCAATACAGAAATTCTTGTTTTTGGTTTTCAACTTTAATCTCTAAACAAGCAAATCTTTCAAGTATATATGAGGCTCTTGAAAAAGCAGAAGCATTTGATGTTAAAACCCTTCCTATGGGACAAGGCAATAAAACGAGTCGAATTGTAGCCTGGACTTTTCTTGATAAAGAACAACAAAAAGAATGGAAAAATTCTAGATGGGGAATTCAAAAATGAATTATTTTGTAGACTAAAGTTTAACTGTAAATTAATTTAACATCATTTTTAGTCTGAAAATCATACTTCTTTTTTCCATTTCTGAAAAAGATTGTATCTTTACACAAATTAATCCTTAAAACGAAAGGACAAACATTAGCATTAAATTATTTTATGAAAAGAGTTGTTGAATTTAGAAAGCTTTTAGGTACGGAAAGAGCTACATCATTAAACGATATGAAATCGATTTACCGTAAATTTATGAAGGAATTTCACCCTGATAAATTTGTGAACGATGAAGCAGGAAAACTTGCTGCAGAAGAGAAAAGTAAAACAATTATTGAAGCGTACCATTTTTTGGTAAGTATTTCTCCTGAAACAGCTAAAAATAATTTAGAAACATATACTGAAAGTATTTCAAATAACATTATCACTGATTTCCATTACAAAGGTCAAATATTACGTTTAGATTTCTCTGATGGTAATAGCTATGAATATTTCGGTGTTTCTAAAGATGTTTATACAAAATTATGTCAATCTGATTCTACTGCTCGTTTTGCAAGAAGAAAAATTTGTACAGTTTTCACATACAGAAATGTTACTCAACAACCTGTAGTAGCTTAAGACTGATTTAAAAAAAATACCATAAAAAAAGCGATTATCAGATTGATAATCGCTTTTTTAGTTTTATACTTTTCTAATTAAGCTTCAACTTCTTCACGAATTGCTTTAATTCCTGGTAATTCAATTCCTTCTAAATATTCAAGCATTGCTCCTCCTCCTGTTGAAACATAACTTACTTTATCAGCCAAGTTGAATAAATTAATTGCAGCTACAGAGTCTCCTCCTCCAATTAATGAAAAAGCTCCTTTTTCAGTTGCCGTTACGATTGCATTTGCAATGTCCTTCGTACCTTGTTGAAATTTTGACATTTCAAAAACTCCCATTGGACCATTCCATAAAATCAATTTAGAATTTTCAATGATATCAGCACAAGCTTTTGAAGTTTCTGGACCAACATCTAATCCCATCCATCCTGAAGGAATTTCATTAATATTTACAATTTTCGTTTTTGCTTCGTTTGAAAATTTATCTGCAATTACAGTATCTGTTGGAATGTATAAATTCACTCCATTATTTTTTGCTTTGGTAATAATATCTCTAGCCATTTCCAAGTAATCATCTTCAACTAAAGAATTTCCTACTTGTCCACCAACTGCTTTCACAAAAGTGTAAGCCATACCTCCTCCAACAATTAGGTTGTCAACTTTATCTAAAAGTCGCTCGATAATGACAATTTTTGAAGATACTTTTGCCCCACCAACTATTGCTGTCAATGGTTTTTCATTACTATTTAATACTTTATCTACACTTATGATTTCAGCTTCTAATAAGAAACCAAACATTTTATCTTTCGGGAAAAATTTTGCAATTACTGCTGTACTTGCGTGAGCTCTATGCGCCGTTCCAAATGCATCGTTAACATAAACATCACCATGTTTTGCTAATTGTTCTGCGAAACTTTCAGTACCCGTTGTTTCGTGTTTATAATAACGTAAATTTTCCAACAATAAAACTTCACCTGCAGGAAGATTTGCACTCATTTCAAATGCTTTCTCTCCAATACAATCTTCTGCAAAAGCAACTGGTTTTCCTAATAATTCAGATACACGTTTTACAATATGACACAATGAAAATTTATCATCAGAAGCATCTTTTGGTCGTCCTAAATGAGACATTAAAACTACACTTCCACCATTTTTTAAAATGTGTTGAATTGTAGGCAACGCTGCTCTAATTCTAGTGTCATCTGTAACCTCAAGAGTTTTACTATCCAGAGGGACATTGAAATCTACGCGAATTAACGCTCTTTTACCTGTAAAATCGTATGTATGTATATCAGCCATTGTTATGAAGTTTTTTGCAAAGATAGTGAATTGTTTGAGTGAATAAAATTATTCTTGCTCCGAAATAAAATCAAGATAATTACTTCTGTCTACTACTTCAAATGTTGAATCTGGATATCCTTTTTGCCAAGCGATTGGAACTCTTGCCTTTCCACTTTTAGACCATTTGAATTCGAATGCTTTTAATCCACCATCTCTTTCTTCAATCCAATCTATTTCTTGTTTAGCGTGGGTTCTCCAAAAATAATTTGCGGTATAATCCATTGAATATTCTTGTTTCTTGATACGTTCCGAAACTAAATAGTTTTCCCATAATTTACCTTGATCATCTCTTAATTCCAACCGATTAAAATTGGATATAATAGCATTTCGGATACCATTATCAAAAAAATACCATTTTGCTTTTTTTGTTATTTCATTATCTAAATTTCTACTATATCCTGATACTTTTTTGATGATAAATACTTTAGACAATAAGTCAAGGTATTTATCAACTGTGTTTTTACTAATTCCTAATTCATTACCAATCGATTCGATAGATATTTCACTACCCACTCTGTATGCAATAATTCTAAGCAAAGAAACTATTTTTTCTCTTCGCTGAATTCCTTCATACGCCAATATATCCTTTAATAAATAAGAATTTATAATCTCATTTAAATAAGCTGATTTTTCTTGTAATGTTGGTAAAAATTCTAACTCTGGATAAGTGCCGTAGATTAATCGTGTTTCTAAATTTTGAACTGTTTCTAAATAATTTTCCTTCGTCGATAATTCAGTTTGTGAGAAAGGGTATAAATGAAAAGTCATTTTTCTTCCAACCAATGGTTCTCCAACATTATTATTTAAATCCAAAACAGATGAACCGGTCACTAAAATTTTCAATCCTTCTATTGAATCAACCATCAGTTTTAATTTCGATCCAATATCTGGTATCTCTTGTGCTTCATCAATGACTAAAAATCGAATTTTTCCTAACAAACGTTCGTAATTAACTCGGCTTTTTTCTGCTAAAATATTCAATGTATCCTGATCGTCGCCATTTAAAATTAAATGCGGTTCATCTACTTGTTTAATAATTGATTCTATCAATTTCGTTTTACCTACTCTTCTCGCTCCTAACAAAACAACCGCTTTATTCGGACGTAAATACTTTAAAATATTGGCTTCAACAGTTCGATGAATGTAACTCATTTAATGATTATTTAAAATCAAATATAAATAAAATATATTAATTCCGTCAATCATTTGACGAAAATTATATTAATTCCGTCAATCATCTGACGGAAATTGTATTAATTCCGTCAATATGAAATTAAAATCGTCTAAAAAAGGTCAACCAATTGGTTGACCTTTCGATACTATTATCATCAATTTGCAATCTGCTAATTTATAATCTACATAACCACATTCACAATTCTACCTGGAACTACAATCACCTTTTTAGGATCTTTTCCTTCCAAATATTTAAGAGCTTCTGCACTACTCATTACTTCTTTTTCCACTTCTTGAGCAGATAATGCTAAAGGTAATTGAACTTTAAATCTCATTTTTCCATTGAATGATACAGGATACTCAAAATTAGATTCTACCAATATACTTTCATCTAATTTTGGAAAAGTTGCGAAACTAATGGTTCCTTTATCATTGCCAATTTTTTCCCATAATTCTTCAGCAATGTGAGGCGCATAAGGAGAAAGAAGAATAACCAAATCTTGTAAGATAGAACGATTATTGCATTTTTGCTCCGTTAATTCGTTCACACAGATCATAAAGTTTGAAACACCTGTATTGAAAGAAAAACGGTTTAAATCTTCACCCAATTTTTTAATTGTTCGGTGCAATGTTTTTAATGATTCTTTCTCAGGAACATCTGAAGTTAAGATGAAATTTCCTTCTTTATCGTGGAACAATCTCCACAATTTACGCAAGAAATTATGTACACCTGTAATTCCTTTTGTATCCCAAGGTTTGAATTGCTCCAAAGGACCTAAAAACATTTCATACATACGTAATGTATCTGCACCAAATTTTTCTACTAATTCATCTGGAGTTTGAACATTGTATTTCGATTTAGACATTTTTTCAACTTCGTGTCCACAGATATAATCTCCGTTTTCTTCAAAGATAAATTCAGCATTTTTATATTCTTCTCTTGAATTTTTAAATGCAACTGTGTCTAATTTATCATTATCAACAATTGAAATGTCTACGTGAAGTGCAGTAGTTTGAAATTCTCCTTTTTTAGAGCTTGAAACAAAAATATTTGTATCATTAACTCTATAGACAAAACTACTTCTTCCCAAAATCATCCCTTGATTGATCATTTTTTGAAAAGGTTCATCAAATGAAATAAAGCCTTGATCGAATAAAAATTTAGTCCAAAAACGAGCGTACAATAAATGGCCTGTAGCATGTTCAGAACCACCGATGTATAAATCTACATTTTTCCAGTAATCCGCTTTTTCTTTGCTTACGAATGCATCTTCGTTTGAAGAATCCATATAACGCAAGAAATACCAAGAACTTCCCGCCCATCCTGGCATCGTGTTTAGCTCAATTGGGAAAACAGTTTTGTTATCGATATTGACATTCCCAACAATTTGATTATCAACCGTATCCCAAGCCCATTCATAAGCATTTCCTAAAGGTGGTTTTCCGTCTTCTGTTGGAAGATATTTTTCAACTTCGGGTAATACAATAGGTAAATATATAGTAGGAATCATTTTTGGTAATCCATCTTGGTAATAAACCGGAAATGGTTCTCCCCAATAACGCTGTCTCGAGAAAACAGCATCTCTCAAACGATAATTTGTTTTTCCTGTTCCAATTCCTTTTGCTTCAATCGCTTCAATCGCTTTTTTCATTGCAGATTTTACATCCAAACCATTTAAAAAATCCGAATTTGCAATCTTACCTGATTTCTCAGTATAAGCAGCTTCGGAAATATCAATATTTTCAAAAATATTTTTAATTTCTATATTGAAATGTTTCGCAAAATCATAATCGCGTTGATCTCCACATGGAACAGCCATAACAGCTCCTGTACCATAAGAAACCAATACATAATCACCTATCCAAATTTGAATTTTTTCTCCTGTAAATGGATGAATAGCAAAAGCTCCTGTATTTTGGCCTGTAATGTTTTTTACATCCGACTGACGATCACGTTCTGATTTCAAAGAAGCATTTTTCTTGTATTCAGCTATTTGTGAAGCAAATTCAGGAGTCGTAATTTGATCAACTAACGGATGTTCTGGTGCTAAAACCATAAATGAAACTCCGAAAACTGTATCAGGTCGCGTTGTAAAGACTTCGATTACGGGTACTTCGAGTGCCTCAGTCCCCATATTGTTGACTGAGGTTCTCGAAGTAAACACCTCAAACTTAACTGAAGAACCAACCGATTTTCCAATCCAATTTCTTTGAATATCTTTTACAGAATCTGTCCAATCTAAACCTTCTAATCCAGTCAATAAACGTTCAGCATAAGCTTTAATTCGCATCGACCATTGACGCATTAATTTTTGTTCAACTGGATGACCACCTCTTTCTGAAACTCCATTTACAATTTCATCATTCGCTAAAACAGTACCTAAAGCTGGACACCAATTTACCCAAGAATCTGCTAAGAAAGTTAAACGATAAGCTTGTAAAGTTTCGTCTTTTGTTTTTAAATCAAATGCTTTCCATTCTTCAGCCGTAAAAATAATTTCACAATCTGAACAAGCATTTACATTTTTATTTCCATTTAATTCAAATTCAGAAATTAATTTAGAAATACGTTCTGCTTTGTTGGTAGTATTATCGTAATAACAATCGAATAATTGTTTGAAAATCCATTGCGTCCATTTGTAATATTCTGGAGATGAAGTTCTAACCTCTCTATCCCAATCAAAAGAAAAACCAATTTTATCCAATTGATCTCTATATCTCTCAATATTTTGTTCTGTCGTTATAGCAGGATGTTGACCTGTTTGAATTGCATATTGTTCGGCTGGTAAACCAAAAGAATCATAACCCATTGGATGGAGAACATTGAACCCTAGTAACCGTTTATAACGAGCATAAATATCTGAAGCAATGTAGCCAAGAGGATGGCCCACATGTAAACCTGCACCTGAAGGGTAAGGAAACATATCCAATACATAATATTTAGGTTTTGAACTATTATCTTCTGCTTTGAACGTTTTGTTATCTGCCCAAATCTTTCTCCATTTTGGCTCTATGTCTTGAAAATTGTATTCCATGTAAATCTAAATTCGTTTGAACTTTGTAAAGTTAATCAATTTAGATATAAACACATTAAACAGAAGACTATTAGACGTCTGATTTATATCAAAAAAAACTCCGATGAAAAAATCACCGAAGTTTATAATTATTTTAATAGAATATGAATTACCCACCTCCAAACATAACACTACCTCCGTAAGGACTATCAATAGGATTCATAATCAAAGTAGGAATTTGTGCTTCATTTGAAATAATATATTGCTCAGAGTTTGTTCCGATAGCGCCTAAAAGATTATTTCTATTCAAATTCATTATTGCAATTAAATCCGCTTCAAGCGTTACTGCATGTTTCAACACCTCTTTTTCAAAATTACTTTTTGGAGCTAAAGTTGTAGTTACTTGTATACCTCTTTCTGAGAAAAAACGATTTGCAAAAAGAATATTTGCTTGAACCTTTTTACGTAAAAATTCATCCGTTTCATTTGGAGTAATTACATGAACTTTAGAATTAAAGTAAGTAGCTAAATTGGCTACAATCGCTAATTTTTGTTTTGTTTCTTTATTTAAGTCCAACGGAACTACAATATCATCATACCCATTTGGTTTAATACCTTTCTCTTGAACGATAATAAAAGGTACATCAGAATTAGTAACAATTTTTAAAGCATTACTTCCAGTTACATGTTGCCATCCAGTAGCTCCATGAGTACCCATAAAAATTAATTCAGCGTGATGTTCAGCTGCAAAATCACCAATATCATCAAAAATATTTCCTACTCGAACACTTGGAATTAATTTCACAGATGAATCCTTGGTAGCCAAAATTTCCTTCAATTTTGCCTCAGCTTCATTTATATTTTTTTCTTTTTGGACAACATGAACTACATAAATTTGAGCATCAAGTGGTTTTGCTGTTGCAATGGCGTGATTTAAGGCATTATCCGCGACTGCCGTAAAATCGTGAGGAACAATAAATGTTTTAGTTTCCATAAGTTAAAGTATCTTTTTAGAAAATTATACTACAAAAGTAATCATTATCAAAATCAGTATATTCAAAAATCTTTAGTTTTATCTAATTTTAAAACAAAGATAACATTAAGAACATATTTGTTTCTCTTAATATATTCAATTTTGACATGTCTTTAATTATTTTTTAATCTAAAGATTTTTTGTACTGAATTTTAAAAAAGAAGAAACATGCCAATAATAGGAAAATTAATAAAGAAATCAACAGAATTAAGTTACAAAAGAAATTTTAAAAAAGGAAGAAAATATACAAGTCAACTAAGATCTCTTTTTAAATTAATTGATAAAGCAAAAGAAACAAATTTTGGTAAAAAATACGACTTCAAAGAATTGATGATCAATCAAAAATTAGTGAAAACTTACCAAAAAAACATTCCCATCACTAATTATGAAGAATTCTATGAAAATTGGTTAAAAAAATCAATAGAAGGTGAAAAGAACCATACTTGGCCAGGAAAAATAAGTTATTATGCCTTATCATCAGGAACAACTGGTTCGCCAAGCAAAAGAATACCTGTAACAAAACAAATGATTCGCTCTTTTCAAAAAACGAGTGTAAATCAATCTTCTACTTTATATAAATTGAATCTTTCTGAAAATGTATACGATGCAAAAATATTAGTGGTGGGAGGTTCTTCACAATTAAAAAAAATAGGGCAACATTATGAAGGAGATTTAAGTGGAATATTAAAGAAAAATACGGCGTTTATTTTTAATCCTTTTACGAAACCAAATAGCAATATCACCAAAATCACGGATTGGAATAAAAAAATGGAAAAAATGATTGAAAAAGCTCCATCTTGGAATATTGGCATTATTGCAGGGGTTCCAAGTTGGTGTTTGATGCTTATGGAAAAAATAATTGAAAAGTATAATCTGAAAACAATCCATGACATCTGGCCAAATTTTGAGGTCTATATGCATGGAGGAGTTTATATGCAACCCTATATATCAAGATTGAATAAAATAGTAGGCAAAAAAATCAATCTTTTGGATACGTATTTAGCAAGTGAAGGTTATTTCGCATATCAAACATCTCCTGATAAAAATGGAATGCAATTACTTTTAGAAAATGGGATATTTTATGAATTTATACCTTTTACAAGTGAATTTTTTAACGAAGCGGGTGAACTTAAAGATAAATACGTTGCCTTTAATTTAAGTCAAGTAACTAAGGGCGTAGATTATGCTTTAGTAATTACTACAAATGCTGGTTTGTGGCGATACATGATTGGAGATTTGGTGCAATTTGTGGATGTTGAGAAATATGAAATTAAAATTACTGGTAGAATAAAACAATTTTTAAGTTTGGTTGGTGAACATTTATCATTGGACAATATCAATCAAGCAATTAATAATGTATCCAAAAAATTTGATGTCGAAATTCTGGAATTTTGTTTATTTGCTAATACAGAAAAACAAAGTCATTCTTGGTTTATTAGTTTGGATAAAAAAATTGACAAAAAATTAATAATGAAAGAATTAGACAAAGAAATTGGGGAATTAAATGATGATTACAAAACATGTAGACTTCATAATTTAAATCCACCAAATATTGAATTTATAGATGTTTCTAAATTTTATAATTACTTAGAAAAAATTGGTAAATCAGGTTCTCAAAATAAATTTCCTCGTGTTTTAAACAACGAACAAGCAATAAGTTGGCTTTCGTATTTGGAAGAGAATTAATACTTCTTATTTTTTATATTTCAACTTATAAACGATTGTAGTATTATTTTCGTTATCAAATTTTTCGACGACTTTTGATACTAACTTTACTATTTTTTTATTTAAAAAATACCTTTTATAATAATATTTAGTAGTTGTCCATCCTTGGAAATTTAAAGCCTTATTTTCAAAATAATTTTTATCCGAAAGATCTTTTGGTTTACTTTTTTTTAACATAGATGCTTCATAAAAATATCTATTTGGTATTTTCGATTCTATTAATTTAAGTTGATTGTCCTCGTATTGATAAACATTTTCATAGTAATTATAATAAATCGTGTCTTTATCTGAAATAAAAGGATATAAATTTTCTTCAGGATTTAGAGGATTTAGCTTACTTAACTTATTTGAATCATATAATATAATTCCTTTTCGATTGGCATTATAAGCATAATCTTTTTCCATATCGAAAAATACAATTTTAGTATGATTTAAAGAATCGTATTTGATAACATATTCTAATGTTGAATAAGTAACAATTGAATCTCTTTTATTAATTGATTGAACGGTCTCTTTATACGTTTTTATTTGTTGGATTTCTTTAATACTTAATCGATTTAGATTATAATTAATAATATCAACTTTTAAAGTATAATAAGGAATATTTTCTTGGCCATAACTATTAATTATAACGAAAAAAAAGAAAAATAAAATTAAAAATTTAATACGTAAATTCATTTTTTATTGATTAAACTTAACTATCATATTGAAAATTATTTCAACCACATTATTTCTCTATTTGGAGATTTAATACTATTTAAATCTTTATCTGATACTAAATTTGGAACTACAAATAATTTATCATCTATTAAATCCTTTTTTGTAGTAATTAAAGTTTGCGTAATAGTCATCATACCATTCGCTATTTTAACAATTTTGATCGGTAAAGATTTTGATATTTTTAAAAACTCATACCAACCATCATAAATGTGATTAGTATAAAAGTCAGGATATACAATTAGCATAGTTGAGTTATAATAATAATCATACGTTCCTGACTTCCATTTCACTCGAACAATATTACATTCAATGTTATTTATAGTTACTGAAGTATCAAGTTTTGTAACAGATGGCATTTTATTAGTGTATGCAAATTCTGTATCTATTGAAGCATCTATAACTGAACAAATTTCATTTTTCACTCCATCTTGTACAGAATAAATCTTATTTGCTTCGGAGTTATATAAAAGCCATGAATTCAACTTATTACTAGATTTGTAATAATAATTACCTAATTTGTATGAAATTGAAAGTGTATCTAGCCAACTTCCATCATCCCTCATTTTTTCAATTAAACTTTGTTTAGTCATCCCCATTTTTTCTAGTTTAGGAGATATTTCTAAATCTGTCGTATAAACTAATGTACCTTCAAAAGATTGACTGAACGCTAGATTTGAAATAAAGATTAAGATTAATGTGGAGATTAAAATTAAAATAAATGTAATCGGTTTTTTCATACATGTTTTGTTAAATTTTAAAAAAGAAAACCCTTAATAACTCATCTCAACAATCTTCTTTACATCGGCAGGAGTTAACGATTTATGTTCACCCAAACCGAGCCAATTTCTTTCAATAAAACGTGCCTCTATTCTTTCTGCTGTTCCTTCAAATTCGGAAGTATATTCAGAAAGTTTAGTAGGAATATTTACTGAATGGAAAAAAGCTTCTATTTTATCAATTCCAGCTGTTGCTTTTTCTTCCAAAGTTCCTGTATGAACTCCAAAAACGCGTTCGGCAAATTGTGCTAATTTTTTCTTTTTCGTTTCGAAATTATAACGGTAATGACTTGGAGCAATTATCGCTAATGTTCGCGCATGATCAATTCCAAATTTAGCTGTTAATTCGTGACCTATTGAATGTACAGCCCAATCAGTTGGAACTCCTTTTTGAATCAAACCATTTAAAGCCATTGTACAACTCCACATATAATTTGCTGCAGCTTCGTAATAAAAAGGATTTTCTAAAACCATCGGTGCCACTTCTATCAATGTTTGCATAATACTTTCAGCAAAACGATCCTGTAAAAAAGCATTTATAGGATAAGTCATATATTGCTCTAAAACATGTGTAAAAGCATCCGTAATGCCATTTGAAATTTGGTTTTTTGGAATGGATTGAATTACTTGTGGGTCTAAAATAGAAAACTGAGGAAATAATCCTGGTCCACCCATTCCAAATTTCTCTTGTGTTTCAGCTCTAGTAATAACTGCTCCTGAATTCATTTCTGAACCGGTTGCTGGCATTGTTAAAACTGTTCCAAATGGCATTCCTTTTTCTGTACGAATAAATTTTGAAAGGATATCCCAAGGAGAATCTCCTTCATAAAGTGCTGCTGAAGCTAAAAATTTTGTACCGTCTATTACAGAACCACCTCCAACAGCTAATAAATAAGTTATATTTTCAGTTTTAATAATTTCCAACGCTTTCAATAAAACTTCGTATTCAGGATTCGCTGGAATACCCCCAAATTCTATAACTTCAAAATTAGAAAGTCCTTTTTTTACTTGTTCATATATTCCGTTTTTCTTGACACTTCCTCCTCCGTAAAGCATTAAAACTTTAGAATTAGTTGGGATTTCAGTTGAAAGTTTACCAATTGTATCTTTACCAAAAATTATTTTTGTTGAGTTTTGAAATTCGAAATTTAACATTTTAAAAAATTTAAGATTCTTTTTTACTAAAGTAGCTTTTATTTTTTTAACACGGTTTAAGAAATCCACTTAAAAAAAAAGCGAAATATATCAGAATTTACTTCTAAAATAAACTTTCATTGCTTCTCTTTTTAGAATTGCTTGGGAGATGGAAACTAAAAAATCAGGTGCGGTAACTAAATTCAAAAATTGGTTTTCAGGTATATCAATAGTATATAATAATTGAAGTAATCGCGTTTCTCCAAACTTGATAATTTCTTTCAATCTTTCTTGAATTGCTTCTTCTATCTGTTCTTTTGTCCAAACCTCAAAAACAAAGCTTTCTGGAAATTCTAAATTAAATTTTGCGAAATCTTTATGTATTTGGTGTTGTGTCTTTAAAACGAAATCTTCATTTGAGAAATAAGATATTAATGATTCGTCGTTCATAAATTTAAATTAACATCCTTTAATTGCTTAAGGATTTGAATTAATTCTTACAATATTATTTATGCGATTAATGATTCAGCTGGAATACCAAATTCCTTATGAAGTTTTTTTATCATTGCTAAAGTTAATGCTCTTTGTCTATTCAAAATTTCAGAAACTCGACCTCGGGTACCAAAAAATTTGGTCATTTCGATTTTCTTCATTCCCATTTGTTCCATTCTAAATTTAATTGCTTCAATAGGATCTGGAGCTTCAATTTTATAGTGCTTTTGTTCGTATAGTTCAACAAGTGCAATCAGAAGTTCTGCCTCATTAAATTCTTTACTATCAGGGGTAACATCAAACAATTCATCAATTCGGCTTAATGCTATATTATATTCTTCTTCTGTTTTAATTAATTTTGCTTCCATAATTTTTAATTTATATCGTTGCCACATTAATTTTATCATACTCTTTGTGAGTACCTACAAAACGAATATATACCCATTCTGTAATGTAATTTATCTTTACTACTAATCGGTATTTATTACCACAAATATTAAAGACAATTCTATTGTTACCAACAATACTTGCATTTTTATAATGTGCTTTTAAATCATTTGAATTTTTCCATTCAGCTATTTTAGCTTCTTGATACCAAGCTTTTAACTGTTGTTCAGAATCTCCTCTTCCCGGAATTTCCCAATGTTCTTTCAAAGTACGTAACGCAACAATCTTTTTCATTAGATATTACAAAGATACAACTATTTTTTTAAATGAACCCATAATGGGAACATTTAAAATTTAAAAAATTATCGAATAGATCCACCCGCTGAAAATTCTTTTTCAGGGGACATAAAACTCAATTTTCCTTCTTCGTTTTCAGCCATTAAAATCATCCCTTGTGATTCGATTCCTTTAATCATTCTTGGAGCCAAATTTAACAAGACACTTACTGTTTTTCCAACTATTTCTTCTGGTGAATAATGTTCTGCGATTCCTGAAACAATGATTCGTTTATCGATTCCTGTATCTACTAAAAGTTTCAATAATTTATCCGCTTTTTT
>CANCQX010000067.1 GCA_947380375.1 Flavobacteriales bacterium | reverse complement strand
AAATTAGCTTCTAATTTTTCAATAGTATCTCCTAAACTTAAAATATAATCGTTCATTTCAGTTCCTTCATGAAGTAAATCATACTCTTCATTTGAAGAATTTATTTCAATTTCACTATCAGGGGTAAATTCTGAAAAATCAAATAATTCAGAAAAACGAATCAATAATATTTCACTTTTATCTTGTAATTCGTTTGCTTTGAAATCAGTTTTAATCTGTTCAAAAAGATCACCTAAATCTAAAAGAAGTTCTATAAAAGTTGAATCAATTAATTCCGATTTAACTTTCTCACTAATTATTTGCTTTACTGCAGATGTTAATTTGAATAGATGTTCAAAATCAATAAATTTACTCCAACTTGAAATAGAACGTAAATTTGAATAGATTTTCGAAGATATTTTTTTATCATTTGGAGAAAATTCCAATTCTAAAACCGATTTACTAAAATCAGAATTTAGTTTTCCTATTGCCTCAACGAACAACTGAATGTTTTTTACAGATTGAGTCATATTACAAAAATATTTTTGAAAGTTATAAGATTTGAAATTTGCACAAATGACTCCTCTTTTAAGGGGGGGTGAATAAACAAATCAGCATCTTGTTCAAAAACTAAATTGCTATTCAATTCTTCTATTACAGAAATTATCTTTGATGATTCATCGAAAAATAGAGAGTTTTCTATTTCAAAGAAACGTATTTTTTGAGGTAAATTTTTAGTAACCCAATCTTCACCTAAGAAGATAAAATCATAATATAGATTTAAATTAAAACGATTCTCTAAAGCAAAAATCAATTCTGACTCATTAATTACTATTTCAGAAAATCCAAAAGGATTAAAATGATTAATCAATTTATTACGGAGAGTGAAATTATTTTCTAAAATCAAGAATCGATAACTATATGTATCAGTTGCATCTTTATATTTAATCTTTTCTTCTTGATTAATTTCAATTCTACGAAAAGTGTCAAAAATAACATATTCCAATTCCTCCTCGGTCTTATTTGAAGTAAATAATATTTTAACGATAGTTAAGTCAATTGTCTTTGGAATTTCATCAAATTTTGGATACACAACAATTAGTTTTCCAATACTTTTAATATCTTCATAAATAGGCATATTATCATAAAAATCCTCTGAAGATTCTGTTGATATTAGTTTTTCAACAATATACACAAATTCGTTTTTTTGAATTTGCGAAGTTAATTGTTCTTTATGATGATTTTCAATTGGAAATTCATTAAAACCAAATAATTTACCTGTTTGAGTTGGATAATCTTTTTCAAAAACATTTTTTAATTCTTCAGATAAAGCTGATAATTCTTCCACATCTTCAATACCTTCATCAAAACTTAATTTTATTAAATCTATTAATGTTAAACATTTTTCTATTAAACGAGCATTGATTGTTTCTTGGCCATTTCGGATTAAATCAAAATTTGATTCTACAATATGAATAACTTTAGAGCAGTGAACCTTATCAGCCATTGCTAAAAGACTTTTTAAATTATGCGCATATCGAAAAGTAACATGTATTAATGTTGAATCTATTTGTCCTGACTCTAATTGTCGCTCAAAATCTAATAAACTTCCTTCAATATTTTCAATATTATCAAAAATCTCATTAAAATCTGCTTCTTCTAATTGAAAATCCATCTGTTAATCTTAGTTATTTATGTTAAATGAACCCAATAGTAGTTAATGCTCTATCTATTTTTTCTTTCGTAAATGGCTTAACGATATAAAATTTAGCTCCTAAAGTTTTTGCTTTTTGAATATGTACATCTTGATCAAGTGTCGTTAACATACAAACAGGAACCATTGGATATTTCCTTTTGATAGAAGCTAATAATTCGAATCCATTCATATTTGGCATTTCCACATCACTAAATACGAAATCGTATGTATCTAATTCCATTTTTTTCAATGCATCTAATCCATCAATTGCTATATCAACTTCGAAACTATACATTGTAAGAAACATTTTTAATTGATTTCTATATATTGATGTATCATCTACAACTAAAATTTTTTTACTCATAATTAACCTATTAACAATTTTACATTCCCTATTAAATTTTCCTTATTCACTGGTTTAGGCATGAAAATATTTGCCCCAGCTTCAAATACTTTTGTTTTTATGTTTTCATCATTATAAGTTGATATCATTATAACAGGTATTTCAAGTTCTTGAAGTCTTATTTGTCTAACAAATGTTAAACCATCCATAATTGACATATTGATATCGCAAAGAATCAAATCAAAATATTCTTCAAGTATTTTAGTAAGTGCTTCCGCGCCATTTTCAGCCTCATCGGTTTCATAAAACTCAGTTTTTAAAATATTTGCATGGAATTTTCTTACAAAAAGTGAATCATCAACTATTAATATTTTTTTCATTTTTATCAATTTTTATTTTATTTCAATCTTTTGTATAAACAAGATAACCACCTTTCTTTTTAATAGTAAAAGCAGTGGTTATACGATTAATAGATTCGCTAGAACCTAAGAAAATATATCCCCCAGAATTTAAGGAAAGGAAGAAATTATCAATCACCTTTTTTCTGGAAAGTTCGTCGAAATAAATCAAGACATTTCTGCAAAAAATAAAATCAAAATTTCGTTTCAATCTCATTGATTTTATATCACTCAAATTCAAATGTTCGAAGTGAACCATTGATTTGATTTTATCATTAACTTTATATTTATTTCCAATCTTAACAAAATACTTAGCTAAATACTCTAAAGGAACATCTCTGATACTTCTTTCTTCATAAATTCCTTTTTTTGCCTTATCTAAAATGGTTAAATCAATATCACTTGCATGAACTTCAATTTTCCAATGATTAAAATCTAAAATTTCAGACAAAATAATTGCCAATGTATAAGGTTCATCACCGCTAGAACATCCTGCTGACCAAATTCGTATTGTGAAAATATCTTCTGCTGATTTTCTCTCAACAACTTCTGTTAAACAATAATTTGCAAATGCTTCAATTTGAGGGAAATCTCTAAAAAAATAAGATTCATTAATAGTTAATAAATTAACTAACTCTTGTAGTTCAATTTTTTGAAAATCTTTATAACGTAAAAAATCAAAATATTTTGTAAATGATTCTTCTCCTAAATTTTCTAGTCTATTAGTTATTCTTTTCGAAATAAACGTATTTTTTCTTGAATCAAAATGAATACCAGTTTGGTTATAAATAAACTCAACAAACTTTTCGTATTCTCTATCTGTCAATAACATCTGTAACTTTTTTAGTTAAATTTATTTTAGTATTTGTAGAGCCGATTCAGCTACCTGAACCAACATTAATTCTAAAGTTGACTTTTCTTTTAAAATTGATTTTAAATGATTAACCAAGTGGCTATCTTTTAAAATTGTCAAATATTCTATCGCTGTAATTTGATTATTTACATCCTCATCATTAAGACCTAATCTTAAAACATCTATTGATTCAATTGAATTTATTAGTAATAATGTATCTAAAATTAACTTTCTAATATCTTTGTCTGAAGCTTGATAATTTGATTTTAAAAAATGAACAACACCATTTTTACCAGAACCTAATATGGTAATTGTTTGATTTCTCAAATATTCATCTTCAATTTTAAAAAAATTAAAAAGCTTATTATAAATAGTATCAGTTAAAATTTCTTCATTTTTTAGACTTACTACTAATGCGGTAACTAATGCTTCTTTAACTATTTGTGATCTCTCTATTTCAAGTGCACTAATCAATTCATTAACAATCACTTCATCCAGTAATTCTAATAAATCTTCTGCTGCATATAATCGCTTTTCAAGTTCTTCACTTTTTAATTCAATTATTAACTTTTCTTTATCTGTCATGATTTTAGTTTAAATTAAAGATTGGAAAATTATCTTCTTTTATCAATTTTATTAAGCGCTTTAATTATTTGGTTTGCAACATCATACGACGGAACTAAATGATCTACTCCACCTCTTTCATACGCTTCTCTAGGCATTCCATATACAATCGCTGTCTCTTCATTTTCTGCAATTGTTATACCTCCAGCCTGTTTAATTTTCACCATTGAATTTGCACCATCATCACCCATTCCTGTTAGTAAAACTCCTACTGTATTTGCCCCAAATACTTTTAAAACTGATTCCATCATAATATCAACTGATGGAATAAATAAATGGTTTGGCTGTTGGGTTAATCTTACTTTTAATTCATTATTCATTACACGTATCAAAAAATGATAACCACCTTTACCTACATAACCATGTCCGTTTTTCAAAGTATCTCCTGCAGCAACTTCTTGTATTGGGAATTGAGCATTACTATCTAGTCTTTTGGAAAAAGATTCGGTGAAATTTTCTGGAATATGTTGTACTATAAAAACAACTGCATCTAAATCTGAAGGTAAATCTGGTATTATTTCATTTAATGTTTTAGGTCCACCTGTTGAAACACCTATCACAACAGCTTTTGTAATTTCTTTTGTTGAAGTAAACTTTTTCTCTACTTTACGATGTAGTTTCGGCGACCTATGTTTTTTTAATTTAACAGTTAAATTAGATTTGGAAGCAAGTTTAACTTTAGTAATTAAATCCCTTTTTATTTCATTCAAATTAAGAGAAATTGTACCTCCCGGTTTTGCGACATAATCAAAAGCACCTAATTCTAAGGCTTCAAATGTAATCATCGCTCCCTGTTGAGATAATGAACTTAACATCAAAACAGGACAAATATTTTCATGAACTATATATTGTAAAGCTGTTAGTCCATCTAAGCGAGGCATATTAATGTCCATGGTAATAACGTCTGGGCGTAATTCTCTAGCCTTTATTATTGCATCTTCACCATCTCTAGCAGTTCCAATAATCTCAATTTCAGGATCCTCATTCAACATCTGAATAATCATTTTCCTCATTAAGGCAGAATCATCTACAATTAGAACTCTTATCAAACTCAATATTTTTAGTCAATAAAATTGTATACTTAAAATTTTAATAAATTACCCAATTCACTTACTTTGTGAATTGAGTAATTCAATCAACTTTTTACACAAAAAGTTTACCTTGATTTTTTTAATGGATTAATTTTCTTTTTAGGATTTTCAACATCCTTATTTTCAGAATCCTTATTTTCAGAAATTTCTATTTTTGTTTCAGAATCATTTACTTCAATATTTACGACATCTGTTTTTTCTGAAATTACTTTTTTAGAAATTGTTTTTGTTGTTGCAATTAATTCTTTTTGTTCTTCAGAACTTAAAATTTTATCAATTGAAATCAACAATAACATTTTTCCTGTTTCCTTAGATTTTCCTACTCCTTTTAAGAAAGATGTTTTTGTATCTTGGGCCATCAAATCAGGTGTACTTTCTATATTTTTTGACGGAATTCTTAATACCTCTGAAACTGAGTCAACGATTAAACCAGTTTGTTTATTTAAAATGGTAACAATAATTACTCTTGAAGCTTCATCATGTTCTTTAAACTCTAAACCAAATCGTTTTCTAAGATTTATAACAGGTATTACATTTCCCCTCAAGTTCATTACACCATCGATGTATACTTGAGATTGAGGAATAGCAGTAATCTCATCTACTCGGTTTATTTCTTGTACTTCTTCAATTCCAACAGCAAATTCTTCAGCACCTAATTTAAATGTAACCAATTGGATTTCGTCATTATCAATCGATACTATTGACGTTAAATCAGCCATGGTTTCATTTTTAAGATTTATATTTTTAAGAACTTCTATAGCTGTTTCTTCAATTAACGAATTTTCATCAAGTAATAAAATAATTCGTTTTCCATCATCTATTTTTGCTATACTTTTTAATACTTCCGAACGATCATTATTAATTATAATAGGAGGATTTTCCATTACTTTTTTAGGAACTCTTATTACTTGTTGAATTCTATCGACCAAAATACCAACAGGCAAATGATTAATCTCTACAACCATAATTCTTTGATCTTCAATAATACCTCTTTTTATAGCATCTTTTAATTCATCAACTTTTGTTTTTAACGATTGGAATTCAACAAAGACTACTTCGTTTAAAAAAGTTAAATAATCTTCATTATTATTTGATTTCATAATATCAAATAATTCATTTGTCTCTGAAAATAATTTAAAATTTATATAACGTAAATCTTGAATTACTTTTCCAATCGTTTCACTTACTGATCGAAAATTTACAATCCAAATACCTAATAAAGATTGTTCAGAATCTAGAATACCTCTGAAATTACTTTTTGTATCAACTGCACTTTTAACTTGATTATACCAATATTCATTTTGATTTATAATATAATCTATTTGAGCATACAAATCTAAAACAAGACTGTGCATACCAAATAGCTTTCGAATGTCAATTATTGGTAAAACACTATCTCTCACTGTAAGTATTCCTTCAATATATTCATGTGTGTTTGGAACAGCTGTGATATCACCTACACGTAAAACTTCATTTACTTTTTCAATCGGAAAACCATATTCTTCATTTGACACATTGAATGTGACCATCTGAATTTCATCAAAATCTAACGTCTGATTCTCTAAAGAAAAATCCATCTCTTTTTTTGATGAAACATCCGATTTCGATGAGACATAGTTTAAATCAATCGCACAAAAATTTGCTGTTTCAAATTCCATCACTATTTTTTCACCATTTCCATTTTTAATTACAGATTTGATAAATTTACGATCTAAACCACTAGATATAATTGCAGGTGGTTCCTCAATAGTTAGTCCTTCAATACTGGAAACTCCTTTTACTCGATCAACTAATATACCAGTTGTGTTTTCTCCGTTTTCAATTACTAAAATACGTGAAGCATCGGTAACATCAGCATGCTCAATACCTAATCTTTTACGAGCATCGATTACAGGTAAAACTCTACCTCTTAAGTTTGCTAATCCTACTAAAAAAGATGGTGCATTCGGTACACTTGTAATTATTGGTACACGAACGATTTCCTTAATTTTATTAATAACAATTCCAAAAGTTTCATTTCCAACAAAAAACAGAGCCATTTGGCCTGAATCTAATAAATTGACATCAACTTGTCCATTTATTTCGTCTAAATTATTTGCCATAATTACATTGATTGAATTTCATCTGCTAATGAAGAAATTTCTTCAATTGCTTCTGCTAATTGCTGTAAAGCTTTTGTTTGTACTTCGGATGCACTTGCGGATTGTTCTATTGTTTTAGCAGCTTCTTGAGCAGCTGTACTTATAAGATCTACTCCTTTTTTAGCTTCTTCGATTGCTTTAACACTTTCAGATGCATCTGATTTAATTTGAGTCATCGCATTTTCTACAACTAAAATGTCTTTTTCAATAATTTCTAAATTAGAAGTTGCAACTTTAGCTTTATCAACTTCTACTAATGCAATTCTAGCTGCTTCTTCAACATTCTGTCCTGATTTTGTAATTTGTGCTTGTAAATCACGAATCATGTCTTTTATTTTTTCAGTGTTTTCAGCAGATTCGTTTGCTAGATTACGAATATCTTCAGCAACAACAGAGAAACCGCGTCCGTGCTCACCAGCTCTTGCAGCTTCGATTGATCCACTTACTGCAAGCATATTAGTTTGAATTGTAACATTCATAATAGCTTCTAATGTTTTTTCGATTTTACGTGTTTTCTCTTCCAATAATCGAATACTTGCTACAGATTTCATGTTCTCTTCACCACTAATAGTAATATTAGTGATCATATTATCTGTATTTGTCTTATTTAAACCAAGTAATTTTGATGCATCATTACTTTGAACAGCAATATTTCCAGCTTGATTTTCAATTTGTCTAGAAGCTACCAATTGTCTTTCAGCAATTTCAATAGACTTTTCTGCTTCTTTTGATTGAATTGTAGTTGCTTTATTAATTTGCTCAATTGCTGAGTCAATTTGACTTGAAGCTGATAATGTTTCTTCAATATTTGCAGATAGTTCATCTGCCATTGAAGCTATTTCTTGCGATGCTTTTTGTGTATCCGTTGAATTTTTTAATTCTTCAGTTGTCTCTGAAAGTTCAGTAGCAGCCGTAGCCATTTCTGAAAATGCTTTCGTTTGTTCTCCAACATTTTTTCTTGCTTGCTCACCAGCTGAAGATAGTTCTTCTGCTGCAGCACCAATTTGCTCTATACCTTGTAAAAATTCTTTCGAATCTTTTAGCATATTTTGAATTATACGATTTGTTTCAAAAGATACTTTTTGAAATTCAACAAAGTTTTGTCCTATTTCATTTAATGAAGTTGTAATTTCTCTTCCATTTATGATCTCTTTCTGAGCAGCTTTTGCAACTTCTGAAATTTCATTTACAACTTTACGAACCTCTTCCTGAATTTCTCCAACTATATTTTTTATCTCACGTGCACTTTTTTCTGAAATTTCAGCTAAATTTCTTACTTCATCTGCAACAACAGCAAATCCTTTACCATGTTCTCCAGCTCTTGCAGCCTCGATAGCAGCATTTAATGCTAACAAATTTGTTTGGTCAGCAATTCTAACTACCGCCTGAACAATGTCTCCAATTTCTTCAGATTGTGTTTCTAATTGAGCAATTAATTTTGCTGTTTCTACTGTGTTATCTGCTGAAATTGTTACACCTGCAACTAACTCTTCAATAGCTTTAATTGTAACATCTGTCAAATCTTTCAATAAATCAACTTTACTTAATGTTTCAGTAGCTAATTCTGAAGAACGTAAAGATGCTTTTTCTATTTGATTTACAGCACTTCTAGACTCTTCAGCAGCACCACTAGCTTGTTGGGCAGCGGAAGCAATTAAATCCATAGATCTACTTAACTCTTCAGCTGCTCCACTTGCATCTTCAACTCCACTACTTAATTGTTCAGAAGCAGAAGCAATACGTTCAGCTATTTGTTGTTGCTTAGCCAATGTTTTTGATTTTGCTTTTTGAACAGCCATTCTTTTAGCATCATCTCTTTTTTTTGCGAAGTTATCTTCCAACATCTCATTTGTTGAACTTGTTCTTCTTGTTTCAATTGGTCTATTTGCTAACGTTTTACCTGTAAGCCCTAATTTGCTGTTTGACATATTTTTATGTTTATTTAATTACTATTTATTTGATTTTAAGAATTTAATGCTTCTAAATTTTCAATGATATTGGAATCATTCGGGAATATAAGACTTCCTTCATTTAAAGTTCTAATGGCATCATCCATTTGATCAAGTGATGCAAAAATGACTGCTAAATTGTTGTATGCTTTTGGATTAGGCTGAAGCATAATTGAAAATCTATAGTGAAAAATAGCTTCTTCAAATTTCTCTTCATCGTCCAGTTTTAATCCAATTTCAAAAATTAATTTTGATAGGTCATCGTAGTGATAAAAAATTTTGCGAACTATTGTTGTTGAATCTTTTACACATTTATCTGTATTAGCTGAAGGCATTTCTTCTATCATTGTGGTGATAGAGTCTACTATTTCATCTGTTACTATTTTTTCGTTCGCTAAAAAAATATTTTCTTTTATTAATTCCGAAAGGGATATGGCTTTCATAGTATTTTAGTTTTAAATTCAATTATTTATTAGCTATTATATCTTTTGCTAAAAGAGTAAAATCTTTTATCGCTGGTGCTTTTGGATTATATACAATTAATGGTTGTTTATTCCAGCTTGCTTCAGCAACTTTTATATCAGATCTGATTTTGTTTTTTAAAATTTCCGTTCCAAAAACTCTTTCAATTTCCTTTAAAATCATTTGTTCATGGTTAGTTTGTCTATTATAACTAATTGGTATAATAGCGGATAATTTTAAATCTGGATTATGCTGTTTAGTTATTTCAAAGATGAATCGTGTTAATTGAGCCATCCCTTCCATAGCTAAAAAATGCATCAACATTGGAATCATTACATCTGTTGAAATAGCCATTGCAAACTTATGTATCTCTTCTATTGAAGGAGGAGTGTCAATTAGAATGTAATCATATTCACTTTTCAACTGATCAAGAATAGTTTTGTGACTTTCTATATTAAATGATATAGAACTTCCAAATTCCTTTTGATATAATGGAGCAATATCAAAATTTTTAACTTCAGTTTTACAGATGATTTCAGAGATAGTACATTGCTTTTTTAAAACAGCACCCATTCCCATTTTGCGTTCATATGTATTTACTCCTGAAATATAAGAAGCATGACATTGAGGATCTAAATCAACAACCAAAACCTTTTTATTCAAACTAGCAAGAGAAGCTGCAAGATTGACAACAATAGTTGTTTTTCCACTACCACCTTTTCTATTAGCAAATGTTATTATTTTACTCATTTGTGATTTTTAATGTACTTTATATTTGATTTAATTTTAATTGTTTTAATTTCAACTTATAAATGAATCGAACTTAAAAAATTGAAATACAAACAGTTCTATATTAAAAATAGCGCCTTAAATATAAAGCATTGAAATTCAGTTATTTGTATTTTAGTACATTTCGATAGTTTACGTTTTTTGAAGAGATATTTACAAAATATGCACTTTGTTTAATTTAAAGTTTGAAATAATGTAAATAAATTAAACATAATTTGAAGAGACAAATACAACTTTTAGCTTTAATGGGGCTGAAAAGTTTTAACTTTAATTAGAGAATATCTTTTTCGATGTAGTTACTGATGAAGTTTTATTTTGCATCAATACAATTTAGATATAAAATAAATGAATTATTGTTTTATAAAACGAGCATTTTGAGAGAAATCATTTTGATTAAATAAACGTACGATATAACAGCCTGATTCGAGTTCATTAATATTAATATACATCAATTGATTTGTTTCCTTTAGACATTTAATTTTCTTAATTATCTTCCCGCTAACGTCAAAAAGAGCAACAAATGAATCATCATCTTGTACTTCGATATTGAGTTCTATAGTAATGTTTTCCCCTGCAGGGCTTGGATAAATTGTCATGTTAGGTCCATTGTTATTAATACAATCGACCGAAACAAGATCAAAAGACTCTTCCATGCCGTCAAAATCAGTTTGTTTTAACCTGTAATAATTAATACCTTGATACAAATTAGCGTCAGTAAAGGAATAATTAATTGTTTGAAAGCTATTTCCTGCTCCTTGAAATCTTTGAACTTCTTCAAATAGTATTCCATCATTAGTTCGCTCTAATGTGAAAAAGTAACTATTTTTTTCGGACGCTGTGGCCCACTTTACAATTACTTTTCTGTCTGCACAATTAGCATCAAAGTATAGTAATTCAATAGGGAGTGGTGTATTTATAAGGTTTCTTGTACCGATGTAAAATGTGTTTGTAAGGTTTGAGGTAGAAAGTCCATTTCTATTTACTTCTAAAGGGGTGTTGTTGCTTGTGGAGGTGGAAAAATCTCCAACAGTACTTGTTGCTATGGATAGATTTACATCCTCAAGAAAAAATGGGTTGAAGCCAGTTCCACCAATTCGCATAGAAATGTTAGAACCACTCGAATTAAACCCATTCGCTGTTGATACAACCCAGGATGATTTTGATATGCCTTTAACTAAAGTGCCGCCTGCCCAAGAAGGGTCATCGAAAGACACATGTGTATTTGGTCCAGATGAATAAATCACATCGTGTAAAACGTTTATCGTTCCTCCAGCAGTCAAACCAGCAGACCATCCTAGCCATAGCGGGCGGTAATGAAGAGTAGAGTCACCCATTGGGAAATGCCCTACAGATGAAGGGATAGCAGTTGGCGTAACAACGTTAAACCAACGCGTAAATACACCACCATAAAGCCAACCCGAAGTGTATGAAAGTGTTCCGGGTAGTACTGCCGACGTTCCTAATGTAAGAGTGAATCCTGCGAGGTTAATATTACCTGAGGTCATCGTCAGATTATTTTTTACAGTTACGTTTTTTTCTAAAGTAAGAGGATATGTTACAGAACTGTTATTGATGGTCAAGTTATGAAATTCCATATAGCCAGTTCCACCTATTTTTAGTTTGCTTAAGCTATCGAAACTTACGTTACTGGTGCCGCTAAAAAATGTTCCTGTATTAAAAAAATCACCTAAAATATTGTAAGTACCATTACCTTGGATAGTTCCTGCATTGTTGATAATAGAGATGTTTATAATTCCATCATTGGATATGGTTGCGGTAGCATTAATATTGATCGAATCCACACCAACTACAGTTCCTCCCAGAATAGAAATATAAGCTGTGTTGTTAGAGATAATTTGTGCTTTTATTTCGTGTATCGATAATAAAAACTGCACACAAAAACACAAAAACACAAAAACACATTTTTTGTGTTTTTGTGTTTTTTCTATTCTTTTTCTACTAATTACCATTTTATTTTTATTTAAAAAAATGAATACTAAAGACGCTATCTAACCATTGTTAGTGTTAGTATTCTATTATTAACACTAACCTGAGGTCCATTATCTGAAACCTGAGTATCAAGCCTCCATCTTACTTCAATAGCTTGTCCAGCTGTAACTGTAGCAATTCCTTGTAAATAAATATCTGAGGGGGCCGATAAAACGGTTCTAGTTCTTTCAGAATTAGGAATTAAGACACCATTTGCATATAGACTAAACGTAGCCTCGTGATAAACTGGTGTAGACACAGTAGACAAGCCCTTTGGATATACAGTTCCATTAACAACAGTACCTACATCTGTAAAACCTGTAATAGCTCCTAAATTAGAAGTAATATCACCATTATAAGTTGAGCTTGTAGTATTCGCAATGCCACCATTGCATGTATACATCACAAAAGAAGCTAATCTTCGTAAATTGACAAGTGAAGTAGGATTTGCTGGTGTTGAAATTGTTCCTGGCCCAAAAGTAATGGCACCTAATTTAGTTAACAATCTTCCAGTTATTATGCAAGAAGCAGCAACACTAATTGCCGCAGAATTAGAGATGATAGTTCCTTGAATAGTAGTATTGGGACCTAAACCGATTGCGCCTTGTGCTATCCAAAAAACATTTTCTGGTTTTGCTCCATTTGTTAAAGTAACTACAGTCCCCTCGCCGGTATCAAATGCTGCAGCACACTTGAAAATAAATAAAGGATTAGTTTGCCCATTACCATTCAACCGAAGGGTATCAGTTATAGACATAGCACCAGCAACAGTGTAAACTCCTGGGAAAAGAGTTTCTCCACTGCCAAAAACAAGAGGATGTGGACCAGTTGTTGGGATAGCATTTAACTCATTATAAATCAAACCTAAATCTGCACAAAGATCAGCTGTATTAACTCCAACTGTAGAAATAGCATTTGGCATGTCGCATTGAGCACTAAAACTAACAGAATAAGTTCCTGCACCAGGCGTAACAGTCATACCTGTTATTTGCGCATCCGTAGTTGAAGTAGTTGTCGTATTTGCTCCTGCAGTAACAGAACCATATCTATTTGTATTTGCCAGTACAAAAGCAGTTGTAGCCAATTGAGTCGTATTAGTTCCTTGTGCTGCAGTAGGCGCCAAAGAGGACCCTGTAAACACTGGCGAGTCTGAGAACACAGCCAATGTTGTTCCTGTTTCATTTGTTAAAGCTGTTGATAAACTTAGTGATGTGAAAGAGCCTAATGTTGAGGCAATACCTACCGATGTTACTTCTCCTAGTAAGGGAAAGTTACTACTCGATATAACATCCCACCCAATCCCATTATAGAAATTGAACTGATTCGTTGATGTGTTATAAGCCACCAATCCATTTGCAGGAGAACTAATTAGATCTCTTTCAGCTTGAGTCATCCGAGGAATGAGTATTCCTTTAGTAGTCGTTCTCATTTCAAGGATCGATGATGGGTCAGGAATAATAGCAACGCCACTTATCCCCATTGACTGCGCATACGAGTTGCTTGCGTTAAAGAATAAAGCGAGCAACAGAATTATTTTATTATTTACTACCATATTATTTTTATTTAAAAAAATGAATAATAAAGATGCTATCTAACTTTGGTTAGTGTTAGTATTCTACTGTTAACACTAACCTGCGGTCCATTATCTGAAACCTGAGTATCAAGCCTCCATCTTACTTCAATAGCTTGTCCAGCTGTAACTGTAGAAATTGCTTGCAAATAAATATCTGAAGGGCCAGATAAAACGTTTCTTTTTCTTTCAGAATAAGGAATTAAGACACCATTTTGATAAAGGCCAAACGTAGCCTCGTGATAAACTGGTGTAACTACAGAATTTGTACCCTCTTGCAGTATAGTTCCATTAACAAGAGTACCTGCAACCGTAAAACCTGTAATAGCTCCTGAATTAGTACCAATATCACCATTAAAAGTTGAGCTTGTAGTATTACCTATACCGCCACTGCATGTATACAACACAAAAGAAACTAATCCTCTTAAATTAGCAAGAGAAGAAGGGGCTGCTGGTTTTGAAATTGTTGCTGGTCCAAAACCTATAGCACCTAACTTAGTGAACATTCTTCCAGTTATTAGACATGAAGCACCAGCACTAATTGCCCCAGTATTAGAGATCATAGTTCCTTGAATAGTAGTGCTTGTACCCAAACCTATTGCGTCTTGTACAATCCAAAAAACATTTTCTGGTTTTGCTCCATTTGTTAAAGTAACTTTAGTCCCCGCACCGGTATTAAATGCTCCAGCACACTTCATAATAAATATCGGATTAGTAAGTCCTTGACCGTTCAACTCAAGCGAACCTGCTATAGACATAGCACCAGCAACAGCATAAACTCCTGGGAAAAGAACTTCTCCACTTCCAAAAATAAGTGGATGTGTACCAGTTGTTGGGATGGCATTTAATTCATTGTAAATCAATCCTAAATCTGTACAAAGATTAGCTGTAGTAACTTGTACTGTAGAAACAGCATTTGGAATGTCGCATTTTGCATTAAAACTAACAGAATAGGTTCCTGCACCAGGAGTAACAATCATACCTGTTATTTGCACATCCGTAGTTGAAGTAGTTGTACTACTTGCTCCTGCAGTAACAGTACTATATCCATCTGTACTTGCAAGTGCAAAAGCAGTAGTAGCCAATTGAGTCGTATTTGTTCCTTGTGCTGCAGTTGGTGCCAAAGGGTTTCCCGTAAAAACTGGAGAGTCTGAAAATACCGCCAATGCTGTTCCTGTTTCATTTGTTAACGCCGTTATTAAACTTGTTGATGTGAAAGAGCCTAATGTTACGGCATTACCTACCGATGTTACTTCTCCTGTTAGGTCAGAAGTACTGTTCGACTTTATAGCAATCCACTGAATCCCATTGTAGAAATCGAACTGATTTGTTGATGTATTATAAGCCATCAATCCATTTGCAGGAGAACTAATTAGATCTCTTTGAGCTTGCGTCATCCGAGGAATGAGTAGTCCTTTAGTAGTCGTCCTCATTTCAAGGATCGATGATGGGTCAGGAATAATAGCTCCGCTACTTATCCCAATTGACTGCGAATAGGAGTTGCTTGTGTTAAAGAATAAAACGAGCAACAGAATTATTTTATTGTTTAATACCATTTTATTTTTATTTAAAAACATGAATAATAAAGATGCTATCTAACTTTGGTTAGTGTTAGTATTCTATTGTTGACACTAACCTGCGGTCCATTATCTGAAACCTGAGTATCAAGCCTCCATCTTACTTCAATAGCTTGTCCAGCTGTAACTGTAGAAATTCCTTGTAAATAAATACCTGAAGGGGCCGATAAAACGTTTCTTGTTCTTTCAGAATAAGGAATTAAGATACCATTTTGATAAAGTCCAAACGTAGCCACATGATAAACTGGTGTAGCTAAAGTAGTCATCCCCTCTTTATATAAATTCCCATTAACAACAGTGCCTGAAACTGTAAAACCTGTAATAGCTCCTAAATTAGTAGCAATATCACCATTATAAGTTGAGCTTGTACTGTTAGCAATTCCACCAGTTGATGTAAACAATACAAAAGAAGATAATCTTCTTAAATTGACAACAACAGAAGGGGTTGCTGGTGTTGAAACTGCTCCTGGCCCAAAAGCAATAGCACCTAACTTAGTGAACATTCTTCCAGTTATCGTAGAAGAAGATCCAGCAGCAATTGCAGCAGAATTAGAAATCATAGTTCCTTGGATAGTAGTGTTGGCACCTAAACCTATTGCGTCTTGTGCTATCCAAAAAACATTTTCTGGTTTTGCGCCATTTGTTAAAGTAACTGAAGTCCCCGCACCGGTATTAAATGCTCCAGCACACTTCATAATAAATATCGGATTAATAAGTCCTTGACCATCCAACACAAGCGAACCTGCTATAGACATTGCACCAGCAACGGTATAAACTCCTGGGAAAAGTATTTCTCCACTTCCAAAAATAAGAGCATGTGTACTAGTTGTTGGGATGGCATTTAATTCATTATAAATCAATTCTAAATCTGTACAAAGATTAGCTGTATTAACTTCAACTGTAGAAAAAGTATTTGGCAAGTCGCATTGTGCACTAAAACTAACAGAATAGGTTCCTGCACCTGGTGTAGCAGTCATACCTGTTATTTGCACATCTGTAGTTGAAGTAGTTGTACTATTTGCTCCTGCAGTAACAATAACAGAACTATTTTTATTTATATTTTCCTGTACAAAAGCAGTAGTAGCCAATTGAGCCGTATTAGTTCCTTGAGCTGCATTAGGCGCCAAAGGGGTTCCTGAAAACACTGGAGAGTCTGAGAATACAGACAATGCTGTTCCTGTTTCATTTGTTAACGCCGTTATTAAACTTGTTGATGTGAAAGAGCCTAATGTTGTGGCATTACCTACCGATGTTACTTCTCCTGTAAGGTCAGAATTACTAGTCGACTTTAAAGCAATCCACTGAATCCCATTGTAGAAATTGAACTGATTTGTTGATGTATTATAAGCCATCAATCCATTTGCAGGCGAACTAATTAGATCTCTTTGAGTTTGAGTCATCCGAGTAATGAGCATTCCTTTAGTAGTCGTCCTCAATTCAAGGATCGATGAAGGGTCAGGAATAATAACAAGGTCACTTATCCCAATTGACTGCGCATGCGCACTGCTTGCGTTAAAGTATAAAGCGAGCAATAGAATTATTCTATTGCTTAATACCATTTTATTTTTCGTAAAATGTTTTTTATCACCCATTATTTGGATCAAGTCTAATTGTTGTGGGGAGCGAAAATTTAAGCATAAATATTTGTGAGTCTAAAAAGGAAAAATTCTATGTTTTTCACACCTCTAAATTGACTTCTAAATGCTTTCACTTTAGCATTAAATGATTCAGCAGATGCATTAGTAC
>CANCQX010000066.1 GCA_947380375.1 Flavobacteriales bacterium | reverse complement strand
TCCATCACATAATGTAAAGTAGATATATAGGTATAAAATCTAACTCCTACATCTTGAATATCATAGATTACTATATCAACATCTGATAATTGAGAAGGATAAGGTTTTTTATTTTTTCCATACAAGGAAATCAAAGGAATCCCTGTTTTTTCATCTATCGAACTACCTACTTTTTCTCCTGCATCTGCATCACCTCTAAAACCATGTTCAGGTGAAAAAACTTTTTGAATTTTTACCCCTAAAGAAAGAAGTGTATCAACCAAATGAGTCTTGCCAATTAAACTTGTTTGATTTCCTACAATTGCAACCCTTTTTCCTTTCAATGAATCAAGGTATAAATGCATTCTTTCCCCTCCTAAGATGGGATCTTTTAAATTATGATAATAAGTTGTATTTTCAACTCTAATTTCACTTGGTTTATCTTCTATAACTGAAATTTCTATTTTTTCTCTTGTTTTTTTTTCTGTCTCATTTTCACTCAGAATACTACACGAAGAAATCAAAATCAATAAAATACTTTTTAAGCACAAAAGCTTTATGTAACTTAGCGCAAAAAATAGTTTCCTATTGTCATTTGAATATTTCATAACTAAACGAATTCTAAAAAATGAGGTCGAAGGTAATAAAGTTTCCCGACCAATTGTTCGTATTTCAATCATAAGTATTGCACTTGCGGTTGTTGTTAACTTAATTACTTTAGCAGTAGTAACTGGTTTTCAACACGAAGTAAGACAAAAAGTGTCAGGCTTTGGATCACACGCATTTATAATGAATGCTAGTGAAGGAAGCATTTACGAATGTGAACCAATCATCAAAAATCAAGCCTTTTTTAGAAATTTCAAAAAAAATGGAGATATTTCTCATATTCAATATGTAGCTTTTAAACCCGTATTATTTCAGTCGGACAAAAAGACAATTTCGTATCAACTTTCGAATGGTAAAGATACAACAGAATCTCAACAAGAAATTCAGGGGGCAATAATAAAAGGTGTTGGTGAAGGGTTCGATTGGACGTTTTTCAAAGAACATTTAATTGAAGGTAAAATTCCTTTTTTTAATAAATCAACTGTATCAAATGAATTAATTATTTCATCGAGAATCGCTAAAGATTTAAATATTAAAGTTGGGGATGAAATTAGAGCTTTTTTTGTCAAAACTCAACCTGTTAAAAGATTGTTCAAAATTGTAGGAATTTATGAAACTGGGCTTGACGAATTTGATAAAAAAATTGTAATTGGTGATATTAAAAATATCCAAAAACTAAATGATTGGGGAGTTCAAGCATCAATTGTTGTATCTGATACACTTTCAAATGGAAATTTAATAATTAAAGGAAATATTATAGGAGGAAATGGAAACTACAGATATGACTGGGGTAAAGGTTTTGAAATTTACGAAGGTTTTACTTTATGTCCTACTCATGACACGATAATACGTTTAATTGCTTCTGATTATTGGTCAAATATTGATGGTGAAAATGAAAAAACAAGTATCACTGATACCGCTTATTTATCCATTAAAATAAAAGGAAATGCTTTTAGCTACTGTGATGTGAAGCAAAATAGTGAAGGTGAAAATATTCGCACCTATCAAAATAAATATGGGACTAAATTTTCATTAAAATGCTCTTCTAAAACTCTTTATTTTGAACAAAAGGATGGAAAAGGAAGTTTCCAAAATTATGTAAGTGGATTTGAAGTAATGGTCAATAATTGGGATGAGTTACCTGAAATTATCAATACATTAAAACGAAAAATAGAATTTCTACCAACAGAAAATAATGAACAATTGAAAGTGACAAGCATAATGGAAAATGAAGCAGACATATTTATATGGCTAGGCTTCTTAGACTTAAATGTTTATATCATACTTATATTAATGATTCTTATTGGAATAATTAATATGGGTTCAGCTTTATTAGTATTGATTTTAGTTCGGTCAAATTTTATAGGCTTATTAAAAGCAATGGGAGCTAATAATTGGAGTATTCGAAAAATATTTTTGTACCAAGGTGCCTTTTTAATTGGAAAAGGTATGATTTGGGGGAATGTAATTGGTCTAACTTTTTGTTTTCTTCAAAGTAAGTTCGGAATTTTAAGTTTAAATCCTGAAGTATATTATTTGACTAAAGTACCTATAGAACTGAACTTTTGGCATTGGTTATTTTTAAATATTGGAACTTTAGTAACTTGTATCGTAGCTTTGATTATTCCTAGTTATGTGATTACAAGAGTTAATCCTGTTAAAGCGATTAAGTTTAATTGAAGAATGATGTTGAGGTTGAGAATTAGGTTGATAATGAGGGGGATTGAAGATAATTATTAATTATTTTTGATTTTATGCTCTGTCGTCCATGCAATTGTGAAAGCTCTTTGTTTTGCTAAATCGACTTTTTCTCCAATAAATAATTCATCTAATGTTTCGTAAAATAATTTTAACCATTGATCAAAATGATTTTTTTCTAAAGGCATTCTTAAATGTTTTTCTACGACATTAGTAGCATAACCCGTTTCATCTAATAAAACAAACGACCAAAATTGAACCATTTTAGGCAAATGTATTTCTAAACTAAGATGCTTAAAGAAATGAGATAATAATTCATCTTTCATAACTTTACCATAAAATGTATCAACTAATTCAATAACATCTTGTTTTCTCTCGATTTCTCTCATTCTTTAAACCAACTTGAATACATTACATAATTATTTGCAATTCTTTGAACCTCTCCTTCAAATAATTCTTTACTTAAATTCTTAACTTTTTTAGCTGGAACACCTGCATAAATACTACCACTTTCAACACGAGTTCCTTCAAGAAGAACAGCACCTGCAGCTATAATACAATTAGATTCGATGTAACAATTATCCATCACAATTGCTCCCATTCCTACTAAAACATTATCTTCAATTGTACAGCCATGAACTAAAGCATTATGACCAATAGAAACATTATTTCCTAACACTACTTTTGTTTTCTCAAAGGTAGCATGAATAACAGCACCATCTTGGATATTTACTTTGTTCCCCATTCGGATAGAATTAACATCTCCTCTAACAACGGAATTAAACCAAAACGAACATTCATCACCTGTAACAATATCTCCTATCAAAGTTGAGTTTGGTGCCAAAAAACAATCATTGCCTAATTTTGGTTCGAAACCTCTACATGGAATTATTAAAGCCATATTTTTATATTTAATTTATATTATAAAATTCAATTTTATGAAAACTAATAAACTGCCATTACATTAAATATTTTCTCCATTTGATGAACTACAGCAGAGGATGAACTATTAAAATTATTTACAATAATTGCAAAAGCAATTTTTTTACCAGATTCAGAATCTACATAACCAGAATAGGCTTTAACTCTATTCAATGTGCCACTTTTAGCTTTTATCTTTCCATGTCCTAATTGATTTTTACAAACATCCGATAAAGTCCCTGAACAACCTGCTAAAGGCAAAGTAGATAAAAAATCAGAATAATTGGGTGATTTGTGCATCTCTTGCAATAAATCACAAAAGTGTCTTGCACTAATTGCATTTGAACGTGATAATCCACTTCCATCTTTAATATATAATCCAGTAAAATTTAATCGCTTGTTCCAATATTTTTCTAATTGTTTCAAAGAGTTTTCCGTGCTTCCGTAACCGCTTAATTTACAGCCAGATAAACAAAGTAATTCTTCAGCAAATAAATTGACGCTTTTCATATTCGTATAAGAAGCAATTGAAAGAACTGATTGCCCATAATGAGTATAGAGTAATTGGAAATCATCTCTGTATCTGATATATTCCTTATTCACATCCATCTGACGAGCAGTTTTTATACCTTTTTCAACGACAATTCCATTTTCTACCAATGCTTTTTCAAATTCATATGCAATCTGAAATTCAGGATCTGGCATACTTCCTTTTACAATAAAAGACTTTAAATTTATAGGAAGAGTACCATTTCCAAAACGGTCTAACGAATAAGGCGCTCCAAAAATGTAAGAGTTATCACCCTCTTTTTTAGAAGATGTAATATAATTATGAAATTGAAAATTAGGTACAGAAGGAAAAATTGAAATTAGTTCCGTTTTAGCTCCGACATAACTACCTGTTTTAAAAGTATACTTTACCATATTATCATAAAGCACTAAACCAGAAGGTCCAGCCCCATAATAATTCCCCATATCAGACCAATTCCAACCTTCAGGAATACCTGTATATCCAAATTGAGAAGCATCACTTATTATAGAACCAACAATTTTTTTAATTCCAAGCTGTTTAAGAGTATCACACCAAATTTTTAAAAATTGAGACTCTTTCCCATCATCATTAAAATATTTACTCCCCAACGAAGCATCTCCACCGCCTCTTATCCATAAATTACCTTGTAAGACACCATTAGAATCAATATTTCCATCTGTATAAATTTTAGTAGAAGGCTTGTAGTCAGATCCTAAAACTTCAAAAGCTGTGGCGGTAGAAAACAATTTAACAATCGAAGCAGGAGATAAAGATAAGTTAGGATTGCATTCTGCTATCGTTAAACCTGTTGATAAATCAATAGCACAAAACGAAATAGAAGCATTGTTAAAAATGGAATTATTTTTAAAATTATCAACAGCATCCTGCAAAGGATTTTGAGCATTGGAAAAATGTATACTGCTTAATGCAAAAATTAAAAAGGAACTTAGTATCTTCACGTTTATTTTTTGATAAAATTCATTATAAAATATTTAATTTTAGAAGCTTTTAATAAAACTTTTAAACATTCAATAGACAATAATAAAATTCACGCTATTATTTAATATTTTCATACAACACAATTAATGCCAAAAGTTTTAAGAATAATTAATCGTTTTAATTTAGGTGGTCCAACTTATAATGCAACATTTTTAACTCGTTTTATCGATGATAAATACGAAACATTATTGATTGGAGGAAATCATGAGGAAGGCGAAACAGATTCATTACATATATTGGAAAAATACAATTTAAATCCACTATTAATTTCTGAAATGCAACGTGTACCAAGTTTCAGAAGCGATCGTGCAGCCTACAAAAAAATAAAACTAATTATACAAGAATTTAAGCCTGACATAGTTCATACTCATGCCGCAAAAGCTGGTGCTTTAGGAAGAAAAGCTGCGTTTGCATGTAAAGTACCAATAGTAGTTCATACATTTCATGGCCATGTTTTCCATTCTTATTTTGGAAAGCTAAAAACATTCATTTTTAAATTTATTGAACGCAGATTAGCAGCTAAATCAGATGGAATTATTGCTATATCAGAAATCCAAAAACACGAATTATCAATAATTCATAAAATTTGTCCTGCTTCTAAAATAAAGGTAATTCCGTTAGGTTTTGATCTTGAAAATTTTCATTTAAATAAAGAAGCAAATAAAAATATAATAAGAGATCGCTATTCTATAAAATCGGAGGAGATTGCAGTAGCAATTATTGGACGATTGGCTCCTGTAAAAAACCACAATTTATTTCTTGATATCGTTGAGGAAACATTAAGAAGTTCAACCAAAAAAATGCGATTTTTCATTGTTGGTGATGGTGATGAAAGAGCAAATATTGAAATTCGAGTTAATGAAATAATTCAAAAATATGGCAAGGTTATTGAGATGACTTCATGGGTGAAAGATATAGGAGAATTTAATGCGGGTATGGATCTCATTTGTTTAACATCTGATAATGAAGGTACTCCTGTTAGTTTAATTGAAGCTCAAGCAGGTGGTCTACCTGTAATTACAACAGATGTAGGCGGAGTTAGAGATATTATTTTAGAGGGTGAAACAGGATATATAGTGCCTAAAAATAATGTATCTTTGTTCGTTGAAAAATTATTACTTTTGGTGGAAAATGAAGTTGAAAGGAATCGTTTATCAAAGAATGGATGGGATTTTGTTAAAGAAAAATTTCATTACACAACTTTAGTGAAAAATATGGACGAATATTATCAATACTTATTATTGAATAAAAAGAAATGATTATCTTAAAGCGTAAATCTATTTTATGGTTAGTTATATTTTTACTTTCCTTAAATAGTTGTATAATAAATAGGGAAATGATGTTTAAAACACCTAAAGATGGTAGTTTTCAATACGATTCTATTCCTATGAGGCCCTATGAAGATTATAAAATTTCCATAGGTGATAAGATAACTTTTGATTTAAATACAAATGGGGGGAAAAATTTAATTGAAAATCTTACTCAGACTTCAGTGGAAGGATCAGGTAGGGGTTCTGTAATTAGTAGTGGTGGTAGTGGCTCACGTGAATTCATTGTTAAAACGGATAGCACAGTAGATATTCCTATTTTAGGCGATTTAAATGTTGTGGGACTTACAATCCAAAAATGCGAAGATACGTTAGAATACTTATTTAAAAATCAATACCAAGATCCATATATTCAATTAAGGGTTACAAACAGAAGGTGTGTTGTTTTTTCTGGAAATGGTAATTCGGCGAATATAGTTAACCTTACAAATCCTAACACTTCTCTTCTTGAAGTTTTAGCAATGACTGGGGGTATTTCTCAGAGGGGAAATGCTCGTCTTGTTAAAATAATGAGAAAAGTAAAAGAAAAAAGAGAAATTTATTTAATCGATATTTCAACAATTGATGGTTTAAAATATGCTGATATGGTCATACAAGGAGATGATTATATATACATTGAACCAAGAACTCGATTAATTACTGGAGCAATAGCAGAATTCGCACCTATATCGAGCTTAATTTCTTCTTTTGCTGTAATTTATACACTAATTAAAAAATATTAATATTTTGAAAGAAAAATCAAAAATTGTAAATAAAGAATTTGATGTTCAAATTCTTTTAACGGTTTTAAGAAGACATTGGTGGACTCCAATTCTATTAATGACACTTTTTTGGACCTTTGCATTTTTTTATTTAAGGTATACTAAGCCGACGTTTGAATCTACAATGATGATTCAACTTGGAAGTAGAGATCAAGCAAAAGAAGTAATGGCAATTCAAGGAATTGATAAGGGTGATGGTGATATGTCTTCAGAAATTGAAATATTAAAATCACAGTTATTATTTATTCAAGCCATTAAATCCTTAAATTACCATATTAGCTATTTTTCTAAAGGCTCAGTATTAAGTGAGGATAAATATAAGTCTGGGGATTTTTATATACAACCATTTGAATTGAAAGACTCAGCATTAGTTGATATTCCAATTGTTTTAACAGTAGATAACAATAATACCATCTACTTGGATTACATATATGGTGGTAAAAAATTTGGTGTGAAAGGAAAATTAAATCAACATTTAATTAATCAACATTTCGATATCATCATAAAAGCAAATAATATTTCGGATTTAAAAAAAGATTCTGAATTAAATCAAATCTATTTTCAATTTAATAATGACAATAATTTGAGTGCTAAATTATTGCCTGGTCTTCAAGTCATACCAATCAATGAGGCAGCAAAAACTATTCAAATTTTATATACTGGATTGCATCCTCAATTGTGCCACGATATTACATTAGCTGTTGCAACTTCTTTTTTAAGTTTTGATGAAAAAAATAAGAGGAGAGGAGATGAAAATGTACTAAAATTTATTGATCTACAATTAGAATCATTATCTAATAAATTATCTATCTCACAAGATAGTATTTCTTTACTCCAAAGTAATTCTGACTTTATGGATCCAGCAAACTTTGAAACTTCAATTTACTCAGAAGTTGCAAATCTTCAAGAAGAAATAATAAAAATTGAAGATGAAAAAAATGTTGTACAAACAGTAATTTCGAAATTAAAGTCAGATCCAAATCGAGTAGAAATTTATAAACTTCTGCCTGAAATGTTAGGTAAAAGTTACAACGTTTTAGTAACAAACAAAATAGAAGAATTACTTCAACTTTTAGAACAAAAAGAAAACCTTCTATACAACGTCACTGAAGAACACACTGGTGTTCAATTGCTTACAAAAAAAATAATGCTAAAATCCTATTCAATAATAAAAAGCTTAACAGTAATAAATGATAGATTAGGCGATGAAATTACAGGGGTGAAATTAAAAATAATTAATGCTCAAACAAAAATAAATGGAATTCCAGAAAAGAAAATAGAATTTGGAAAATTAAAACGAATTCAAGAATTAAATGAGGGTTTTTATAATATGTTGACGGAAAATAAATATTTATATTCTATTTCAGATGCAGGATACACAACAAATAATCAGATGTTGAGTTTACCAACAATGAGCGAATTACCAATGTCACCAAATAAAAGTTTAATTTATATATCATTTTTAGCGATTGGCCTAATTATAGGAATAGCAATTCTTTTTATTAAATACTTGACTTTTAATGAAATAAACCTATTAGATGATTTAAATAAATTACTACCAGATCATGTAACTACGCTTGGAGGTGTTCCATTGGTTAAAAATGATATGCAGTATTCTCAATTATTAGCATTTGATTTTCCTAAATCTCAACTAGCTGAATCCTTTAGAAATATACGTACGAATTTAAATTACATAAAGTCTAGTTATCAAACTATTGCAATCACATCCTCAATATCAGGTGAAGGTAAAACATTCGTAGCATTAAATTTGGCTGGTATTTTAGCAATGTCTGGTAAAAAAACTATTTTAATTGACTTAGATTTACGAAAACCTAAAATCCATTTAGGATTTAATGTTAGTAATGATAAAGGAATGAGTGGATTAATTATAAATCAATATTCTATTGCAGATTGTGTTCAAAAATCTCAAATTGAATCATTAGATTTTATTACTGCTGGTCCAATACCTCCCAACCCTTCTGAACTTATAATAAGTGAAAGTTTTAAAGAAAAATTAGCTGAATTAAAAACAATTTATGATATTATTATTATTGATAATCCACCAGTTGGATTAGTATCGGATGGTATTAAAAATTTAACCGATGCGGATATTCCTATTTATGTGTTCAAATCTCACTATTCAAAAAGAACATTTATCGGAAAGATTAACGACTTATTTGAAATGCAACAATTAAAATCATTAAATGTTATTTTAAATGGTGTAAAATCAAGTAGAAGAGGTGGTTCTTATGGATATGGATACGGGTACGGGTATACTTATGGCTATGGGTACGGTTCATCTTATGGATCTTATGGTGAAAACGATGGCTATTTCCAAGACAAACCTTCTAAAAATATTATTATACGTTTTTTAAATAAAATTGGAATACTTAAAATTATCAGAAGGTGGTTATAACAGAAAGTAAAATAAAAGGTTTATATATTATTGAACCAAAAGTTTATGAAGATGCTAGGGGTGCATTTTATGAAACATTTAATGAAAAAATTTTCAAAGAAAAAACGGGTTTAGATTTAAATTTTTGTCAGGATAATGAATCAATCTCAAAAAAAAATGTTCTACGGGGACTACATTTTCAAAATCCACCCTTTGCACAAGGTAAATTAGTTAGAGTTGTCTCAGGTAGAGTAATTGATATTGCATTAGATATTCGTAGATCGTCAAAAACATATGGTCAATATGAAAGTATTGAATTATCAGCTGATAATAAAAAACAATTTTGGATATCGCCAGGTTTTGCCCATGGATTTGTAGCACTTGAAGATAATTCAATTTTTAATTACAAATGTACAAATTACTACAACCCTGTTTCTGAAGCAACTATACAGTGGAATGATCCTAGTTTAAATATAGATTGGCAAATAAACAGTCCAATAATCTCAGAAAAAGATCAAAAAGGAATAGATTTTACTACCTTTGTATCAGAATTTGAATGAAACATACGTGCTACACAAAATATTAGAGTTATTAGGTTTTTGTTTGGGAGGATTTTTACTTTCTATTACTTGTAATGAAGTATTACTTCGGTTTTCAAAATCATTAGGAATTAGAAATAATAATGACGTAGTAATCAGGTGGAGTAATGAATCTAAACCTTCTCTTGGTGGTGTTAGCTTTTTCGTAGTTTTTCTTTTTTCTTCAATCATATATTCCATTATATATTTCGAAAAGAATATTTTTCACGATTTTCAATATGTAGGATTAATTCTAGCAGGTTCAATTGCTTTTTTAATGGGACTTGCTGATGATGCATACAATACAAAACCATTTGCTAAATTAGGAATTCAAATTTTATGCGGAATTGTTTTTATTTGGACTGATACAACTTTAGATTTATTCCATAATGATTTTCTAGATGGTATAATTACTATCATTTGGGTGATTGGAATTATGAATTCTTTGAATATGCTTGATAATATGGATGGGATAACAGGTACAACCGTATTTTTTATTTTGGTAACGTGTTTAATTTCTAGTTGGATAATATTTGATTTTAATACTCATATTTGGTCTATTACCTTAATTTCTATGATTGGTGCAGTTTTAGGATTTCTAAAATACAACATACATCCTTCTAAACTATTTATGGGAGATGCAGGAAGTCAATTTATTGGACTTTTTGTTGCGTTCTTTTCAATCAAATATCTATGGAATGTTGGACCACAATCTTCTCATTCTTCTTGGTTAGGTTTAATTATCACATTAATTGCTTTTACCCCGGCTGCCGCTGATACATTTACGGTAGTAATAAATCGACTTAAAAAAGGAAAATCTCCTATGGTTGGTGGAAAAGACCATACCACACATCATTTGGTATACGCTGGATACAATGATAAAAATGTATGGTTTATATTCACTGGAATCGGATTAGTTTCCTGCATACTAGCGATATCAATGGTAGATTTATTAAAACATAACATAATTCTACCTATTATTCTATCCATTTCATTTTTCTTAATTGTATTTGCTTTTTTATACCGAAATACAATTAAATACAAAGAGCCCCCAAGAAAATAGAATGAAATTAAAACATGAAAATCAAGGCTTTATTAATTTTACTTCCTATTTTAAGTTTTTATTTTTCGGGTTTATTTCATTATATTTTTTCTCTTGTACAATTAAAAAGAATGAGAAAATAGTAATTACTAAAAATCAATCTCCAGTATTATTCACTTTACCCCCTATTCCAACTAAAATAAATTTTTGTAATCAAAAAATAGTATTGACAGATGAGGATGTTCGTGAAAAATTAGATCGTGAACTTTTGGTAAATACTTATTTCCAAAGCTCAACAATACTTTCATTAAAACGTGCAAATAGATATTTTCCCCAAATAGAAAAAATATTAAAAGAAGAAAATATTCCAAATGACTTTAAATATTTAGCAGTTATTGAAAGTGGCTTATCTCAAGCAATCAGTCCTGTTGGTGCGCAAGGATTTTGGCAATTTATGCCTTTCACAGCTAAAGAGTTTGATTTAGAGATATCAAATGAAGTTGACGAACGATTAAATATTGAAAAAAGTACCAGAGCTGCTTGTGGTTATTTAAGATTCGCAAATGATACTTTAAAAGATTGGCTTTTGACAGCTGCTTCCTATAATAGAGGAATTGGTGGAGTTCGATCTGATATGCATTGGCAAGGTACAAATCACTATTTTGATACTGATATGAATAGTGAAACAGGTCGTTATGTATATAGACTTCTTGCAGTAAAGTTAATTTTTGAAAATCCTGAATTGTACGGATTTGATGTAAAGAAAATGGAATTATATAAACCATTTAAAATAAAATCTATTGTAATTAAAAAAACAATTAAAAATATTGCTGATTGGTCGTTGAAAAAAGGAGTAAATTACAAGATAATTACAAAATTAAATCCTTGGTTAAAAGGGAATCATTTAACTATTAAAAAGAAGTTCTATAAAATTTTAGTACCTTCTCAAAAAGAAAATTTAAAATCATATCATAAATATTTCTGATGGAAAATTCAAACAATTTATTTGAACACGGAGCAATAGAAATTTTTGGTGCAAGGGAACATAATTTAAAAGATATTGATCTTAAAATTCCTCGTAATAAATTAGTTGTTTTTACAGGTTTAAGTGGAAGTGGAAAATCTTCTCTAGCTTTTGATACAATTTTCGCCGAAGGTCAAAGACGTTACATTGAAACTTTTTCATCTTATGCAAGACAGTTTTTAGGTGGGCTAGAACGTCCTGATGTGGATAAAATAGATGGATTAAGTCCTGTTATATCTATAGAACAAAAAACAGTTTCTAAAAGTCCACGCTCTACTGTTGGAACGATTACTGAAGTTTACGATTTTCTTCGTTTACTTTTTGCAAGAGTTGGCATTGCATTCTCCTACGAAACAGGAGAACAAATGGTTAAATACTCGGATGACCAAATCGTTGAATTAATTCTTAATAATTACGAAGGGAAAAAAGTTATATTATTAGCTCCAAAAATAAAAGGTAGAAAAGGTCATTACCGCGAACTATTTGAACAAATTCTAAAAATGGGATTTACTAAAGTTCGAGTAAATGGTGAGTTAAAAGATATCGAACGAGGAATGAAACTCGATCGATACAAGGTGCATGATATTGAAATTGTAATCGACCGTTTATTGATTTCAAAAGACGATCGTAAACGTATATATGATTCTGTAATTACTTCATTGAAACACGGAAGTAAGGCAATGATATTAATGGATTTTGAAACAGGTGAATCACGTCATTTTAGTAGAACATTGATGTGTCCAACTTCTGGAATAAGTTATCCTGAACCTGAACCGAGTTTATTCTCTTTCAATTCACCTTATGGTGCTTGCCAAACTTGTAGTGGATTAGGTGAAGTTTCTGAAGCGAATATTGATAAAATTATCCCAAACCCGAAATTATCAATTAAAAAGGGAGGTTTCGCACCTCTCGGTGAGTTTAAAGGAGGTTGGATTTATGATAAATTAGAAAACTATTTGTCTCAAGAAGGATATTCAATAACAACTCCATTGGAAGAGATCCCTGAAGAAATAATGAATGTTCTTTTATATGGAAACGACGATTTAGAAATTAATGGTAAAAAAGAAACTATTCGTTTTGAAGGAATAATTCCTTTTATTTCAAGACATTCGGAGGAAAGTACAGCTGGAGTTCAACGTTGGGCTCAAAGTTTCATGAATAAAATCGTATGTTCAACTTGTGAAGGAACCCGACTTCGAAAAGAAGCTCATTATTTTAAAATCGACAATCATCATATTGGAGATTTAGCAGGAATGGATTTAAATGAGCTGAAATTTTGGTTCGATAATTTAGAATCTAAATTAACTCCATCTCAATTACTAATAGGTACTGAAATATTAAAAGAAATAAATACCCGTTTAAATTTCATTTTAGATGTTGGATTAGAATATTTGACCCTCCATCGTTCTGCTAAAACCTTATCTGGAGGTGAGGCACAACGTATCCGTTTAGCGACTCAAATTGGATCAGAATTAATGAATGTTTTGTATGTTTTGGATGAGCCAAGTATTGGATTACATCAACGAGATAATACACGATTAATTAATTCACTTAAGAAATTAAGAGATGCCGGTAATTCTGTTATAGTAGTTGAACATGATAAAGAAATGATTGAAGCTGCTGATTTTGTTGTTGATATTGGTCCTGGAGCAGGAATACACGGTGGACAAATAATGAATGCCGGTCCTATTTCAGAACTGAATAGTCAAGATTCTTTGACAACGAAGTATTTAACAGGAGAAATGAAAATTGAAATTCCTGCTAAAAGAAGAAAGGGAAATGGGAAATTTTTAGAATTAAATGGTGCAAAAGGACATAATTTAAAAAATGTAGATTTAAAAATTCCTTTAGGAACTTTATGTTGTATTACAGGAGTTTCTGGAAGTGGTAAATCTTCACTTATTAATCACACTCTTTATCCAATTCTATTAGCTCACATTTATAATGGAGTGAAAAAACCACTACCTTATAAAACAATAAAAGGCATAGAAAATTTAGATAAAGTAATTGAAATAGATCAAAGTCCGATCGGTAGAACCCCTAGATCAAATCCTGCGACCTATACCAATATGTTTACTGAAATTCGTTCGTTATACGCTGCCTTACCCGAAGCGCAAATTAGAGGTTATAAACCAGGTAGATTTTCGTTTAATGTAAAAGGAGGAAGATGTGAAACATGCGGTGGTGGTGGACTAAAATTAATTGAAATGAATTTTTTACCAGATGTTTATGTAGAATGTGAAACATGTAATGGTAAAAGGTATAATCGAGAAACATTAGAAGTTCGCTACAAGGGAAAATCAATTAGTGATGTTTTAGATATGACTATTTCAGATGCTGCTATTTTCTTTGAAAAAATACCAAAAATTCATCGTCCTTTAGAAACTTTAGTTTCAGTAGGTTTAGGGTATATAAAATTAGGACAACCTTCTACAACATTATCTGGAGGAGAAGCTCAAAGAATTAAATTATCAACTGAATTAGCAAAAAGAAGTACTGGAAATACAGTTTACATTATGGATGAGCCTTCTACAGGTCTACATTTTGAAGACATTAGAATGCTTTTGATTGTGCTACAACGTTTAGTTGATGAAGGAAATACAGTACTCGTAATCGAACATAATTTAGATATTGTAAAAGTTGCCGACTATATTATAGACATTGGTCCCGAAGGAGGAAAAGGTGGTGGTCAAATTATTTGTCAGGGAACACCTGAAAATATAATTAAAAAATCAAAAAAAATTTCACATACAGCTAAATATTTAGCAATGGAAATGTAATTAAAAAGGACTTGAGAATACAAGTCCTTTTTAATTTATTTTAACTTCATTAATCCCTGCCTTTCAGCCAATTAGCTACTTTAGGAGCCAATTCTCTTTGTGTTCTACTACCAACAAAAACACCAATATGACCGCCTTCAAACCTATAAGCTTCGTAGTCTTTAGTTCCAACATATTCTTTTAAAGGAATTGTAGAACTTGGTGGAACTAGATGATCCTCAGATGCATAAATATTTAGAACAGGCATTGTAATATTCTTTAGATTTACTTTTTTATGTTCTAATTCCAATTCTCCCTTAATTAATTTATTTTGTTGGTATAAATCAATCATAAATTGTAAAAAACATTCGCCAGCTTGATCTGGACTATCAGCAATCCATTTTTCCATTCTTAAAAAATTCACTAATTTAGTTTTATCTTCAAAAGAATTTAATAGACCTGAAGATTTGTGAAATTTCATCATTGGTTTTAACATCTCGAACCCATCATTTAAGAAAGTTCCAGGAACCAAACCATCAAAACCATTCACAAGCGACTTAAAATCAATATCTTTGCTCCATTTAAACAATAACCCATCAGTTACTGAAAAATCAACAGGAGTAACATGAGTAACTATATTTTTAATCTTTTCAGGATGTAAAGCTGAATAAATTAAACTAAAAGTACCACCTTGGCAAACACTTAATAAATTTATTTTATCTACTTTATTTTCTTCTCTAACAAAGTCTACACAATTATTAATATATCCATTTATATAATCATCCATTGATAAATATTTATCAATTTTCGTAGCGTATCCCCAATCAATTAAATATACATCTAACCCAGCATCTAATAAATTTTTGACATAACTTCTATCAGGTTGAAGATCTAACATTTGATATGTATTTACTAAAGCGTAAACGATTAAAACAGGTGTTTTAATTGTTGCTTTAGTATCTCTGTTGTACCTGTATAATTTTAGTTTATCTTCCGAATAAACAAGTGTTTTAGGAGTTTTTGCTATATCAATCTCGTTAACATCATTTAAGGTCTCAAAACCTTTTAATATTTTTGAAGTATTTGATGATAACTCTTGTAGTATGTTTATATTATTCATTTTGGTTATAATTATAGTAAATAAAAAAAGGGAAATACTATTTCCCTTTTCTTATTTACTAATAAAAAGATTATACAGTTGCTTTTTTTGTTGGTGTTTTAACAGTAGAAGCAGTTGTTTTTGTTGTAGAAGTTGCAGTAACTGGTGAATCTGTAGTTTTAGTTTCAGGAGTTTTAATTGCATTAAATTTAGCCTCTAAATTTTTGATTGTTTTTTTCAAATCATGAATAGTTTGGTATAATTCATTCAATTCAGATTTAACAACTAAAGGAAGGTGCTCAATTCTATTTTCAAATTGTTTTTCAATATTTTTCTTTACATCTAATGAAAGAGTTAATATTTCAGCTTTTAATTTAGAAAAAGTATCCGTTCCAAATAATTCAGAATAATGTTTTTCATTTATTTTAACCCACTCGTTAAAGAAAGGTTGAACAGAAAATGAAAAATCATTTGTTTTTGCTTTTTCAGTAATTGTAGTAGCAACTTCTTCTGCTACTTTTTGACCTGTAGTGTATAACAAATATTGGATTTGAGCAAGCTTCATACTGTAAGTAGAAGTTTTATCCAAAGTTGTTAAAACTAATTCAATATTTTCTTTTTCTTTTGAATTAGAAACCAATTTCAATGCTGGAGTAAACAATTCAGTATAAGATGTAGTAACATTCTTGAATACATCATTTAATTTCCCAAAATCACCTGAAACTACATTTGGAAATTTATCTGTGAAAAGTTTCCAAAATTCTTGTGTTTCTTTTGAAGTTGTTTGTTGAGTTGAAAAAAAATCTTGTATCATTTTAGTATTCATCTCAATCAATGAATTTAAGTTATTAGTAGGAAAAAATGATTTAAACATTTCTTCTGTAATACTTTTATATTGAATTGGATTGAAAAAAGATTGAATGCTTTCTGTTGTAAAATTATTGTTTTTAAAACCATTAAACATCGGTTTGTAAAAATCTTGCAGTTTATACATCATTGTATTTGTATTGAACATATTTACAAACAAATCCTTATTTAAATTAGTAGGCATTGTTTTATTCAATGACTCATAAGTATTATTCAATGTTTTTGTCCAAGATTCAAATAATGTATTCCAATTAGATTGAATTCCTTTATATTGTTCTGAAGAATCAGTAGCTGTTTTTCCAAAATTAGATAAAGTATTATAAAAAGATAAATTAAAATCAGAAGACTTTTTAATAGCATCTAATTGATTTTCATATAATTTTTTATAAAAATCTTCTACGTTATGTTGTGATGTATTCATATTTTCCTCAACTTCGTTTTTAGTTTCTGTTGTCACATTATTTAACAATGACAATTGTTTTTCCCACCAATTTTGGTAGATCTCTGTCGTTTTTTCGATAGTAGTTCCTGTCTTGATAGCTTCTTGAAATTTATTAGTAGTTTCTAAAAAAGTATCAACCGCTTTTTTTTGGTTTTCAACCATTGTTCCGAATAATTCGTTAGTGTTATTCATAATTACATTTTTTAATTTTAAACAAATTTATGACATTTATATTTACAACACAAAAAAAATCAATTAATTAACTATTAATTTTGTGTTTTTTTTCAATTATTTAATTAAATCATATACAAACCGCCGTTTATATTCAAGCTTTGACCTGTAATGTATGCTGATTCAGATAAATAACGAACACCTTTTGCAATCTCAGATGGAATACCAAGACGATTAAC
>CANCQX010000065.1 GCA_947380375.1 Flavobacteriales bacterium | reverse complement strand
AGTTGGTTCCATAGCAAAATCAAAAGCGGTCATTAAAAGGCTAGCTATTAAAATATTAATAAATTTATTTTGAGTAATTTTCTTGCATATATTCCAAGCACCAATACTCAATATTGCCCAATTTATACCTATTATTAAAGGTACTCCATAAAATTTAAAGCCAAGATTATTTAAGTAAGAATAGTTACCAAACAAATAACCTGTTTGAATTCCAATTTGTTCTGATATAAAGCCAATTGTAAAAGTTATCAATAAGAGTTTAGAAAAATTTTTAAAGTCATTTTTGAATGAGATTAATACTAAAATAAAAGTCAATAGTAAATTATACGATGATAATGATTTGAATAAAGTCGCTAAAGGACTGAAAAAACCTATTAAGCCAATCGATATGAAAATTATAGCTATTGAAGCTGTTATTTTGTTTAATTTTTCCAATTTTTACAATCTATTAAATGAGTGTTTAAGATATCCCTGAAAAAACAAAGTGTATTTTTTGGAATTTGGTATTCTTACACGGTTATTTAAAATAACTTTTGCATCTAACTTTTTAATACTTTTTAATAATCCAGAATAATAAATATAGGCAATATAAACGCCAAATCTATTCGCGTAAGGTAATCTTTTTATTCCTTCAAACCCAATTATAAAATCATTATCAATGTCTTTTTCAATTTCTTTTTTTGTAGTATTATTGAAACTTAGTAAATCAATTTCAGGGAAATAACTTCTTCCTAATATGTGATAATCGTCTTTGAGATCTCGTAAAAAATTTATTTTTTGAAAAGCACTACCTAATTTCATTGCATATGGTTTTAAATCTTTATAAGTGGAATCGTCACCATTTACAAATATTTTCAAACACATCAAACCTACAACTTCAGCACTCCCTAAAATATATTCTTCAAATTTATCTTTACTGTAAGACTGAGGTTCTAAATCCATTTTCATGGAATGTAAAAATTGTTCAATTAATTCTAATGGAATTCCATATAAATTTACAATAGTTTGAAATGCATGTAAAATTGGGTTGGTACTTATTTTATCTTCAATAGCTTTTAATGTGTCAATTCTCAATTGCTCTAATAGTTCAGATTGTGGGTAATTATGAAATGAATCAACAATCTCGTCAGCTAGTCTTACAAATCCATATATACCATATATTGAGTTTCTTACTTCAGAGTTTAGAAATCTAATACCTAACGAAAAAGATGTACTATAGTCATTCGTTGTTTGTTTTGCAACTTTAAAGGCTAAATTATCATAAATCGATTTCATAAATTATATTTTTAATTTCTTAGGACAAACTTACAAATTTTGTTTAACTTTAACAATAATACGTTAAACATTTTATCATTTAATAATATGACATATTTACATATAGTTATTTGATAATTATGACATAGTGTCGGCTTTATCAACGTGGCAATATCTTTGATTGTAAGGATTTATCAAAATTGAAGAAAATGTCTGAGGAAAAAGAAATTAAAGAAGAACAAGTAGTTCCAGAGAACGAAACTGAAAATGTTACTGAAGAAACAGCTGAGCTTTCTTGGGAGGATAAATACGAGGAAATGAATGATAAGTTCTTGCGTTTATATGCTGAATTTGATAATTATCGTCGTCGTACAAATAAAGAAAGAATTGATTTGATTGGTTCAGCTAGTGCAGGAGTAATAAAAGATATGATTCCAGTTTTAGATGATTTTGATCGTGCTTTAGCGAATAATGTAACTTCAGAAGATATTACAGCAGTAAAAGAAGGTTTTTCATTGGTAGCTTCTAAATTTCGTGGAATATTGGAAGGTAAAGGTTTAAAAGCATTAAAATCTAAAGGTGAACCATTTGATAGTGAGTTTCATGAGGCAATTGCAAATATTCCTGCTCCTAACAAAAAACTTATCGGTAAAGTAGTTGATGATGTTGAGAAGGGTTACTTATTAAATGATAAAGTAGTTCGTTTTGCAAAAGTTGTTGTTGGACAATAAGATTGAAAAAAATATAAAATGAGTCAGAAAAGAGATTTTTACGAAGTATTAGGTGTTTCAAAAAGCGCTAGCGAGTCTGAGATAAAAAAGGCATATCGTAAGATGGCTTTGAAGTATCATCCTGATAAAAATCCAGATGATAAGGCTTCTGAAGATAAGTTCAAGGAGGCTGCAGAAGCTTATGAAGTATTGAGTGATTCTGATAAAAAAGCAAGGTACGATCGCTTTGGTCACGCAGGAATGGGTGGTGCAAGTGGTGGTGGTCACGGAGGAATGAATATGGATGACATATTCTCTCAATTTGGCGATGTATTTGGAGGTGCTTTTGGCGGAGGAGGAAGTTTTGGCGGAAGTAGAAGCGGAGGTTCTCAAAGAGCAAGAGGTACAAACTTACGTGTTAAAATGAAAATGACTCTAGAAGAGATTGCTGAAGGAGTTACGAAAAAAATAAAAGTGAACAAATTGGTGAATGCTGATGGGGTAACCTATAAAACGTGTTCAACTTGTAATGGTTCAGGAAGAATAATGCGTGTTGCTCAAACTTTTTTAGGTGCAATGCAAACTCAGTCAACTTGTCATATTTGTCAAGGTGCTGGAAAAATGATAGATAAACGTCCTTCAGATTCAGATGCTCAAGGTTTGAAACGTCAAGAAGAAGTTATTGAGGTTAAAATTCCAGCAGGTGTTGAAGATGGAATGCAATTGAGTGTTTCTGGAAAAGGAAATGCCGGACCTTTTGATGGAGTTCCAGGAGATTTAATTGTAGTGATTGAAGAGGTTGCTCATGATGAACTTCGAAGAGAAGGTGAAAACTTACATTACGAAGCATTTATTAATTTTGTAGATGCTGTTTTAGGAGAATCAATAGAGGTTCCTACTGTTAGTGGTAAAGCAAAAATTAAAGTTGAGCCAGGAACACAAAGTGGTAAAATGCTTCGCTTGAGAGGGAAGGGATTGCCAATCTTACAAAGAAGTGGCCACGGAGATTTATTTATACATATTAATGTATGGACGCCAAAAAATATTTCTAAAGAAGAGAGAGAGATATTAGAAAAGCTGAAAAATAGTGAAAATTTCACTCCTAATCCTGATGGAAATGAAAAAGGTTTTTTTCAAAGGGTAAAGGATATGTTTCAATAAATTAAATATTTTAAAAAAAGGCTTTGTAATTTTTACAAAGCCTTTTTTTTGTAATCTTGTTTTAAAATTATCAAAAATGTTTTTGAAATTAGGGAATAAAGGGAGAAATGATTTCCCTTATTATTTTTTGACTCTTGGGCTTATTATAGCATTTTTTGCATTTGTAGGTTATATACCAATATCACTTGCATTAAGTAATCTTAGCGATAAAGGTATTGTTTTAGAAGATATTTCAGAATTACAAAAATACCTTGGACTAAATACTTTTTTTGTATATCTATTGATTCCTTTTGTAGCCGGAATTCTTGTTTTATTTTTTTGTGTTAAATGGATTCACCAAAGAGATATATTAAGTCTCTTTACAAGTCGAGAAGTTTTCGATTGGAAACGATTTTTTTTTAGTTTTTTAATTTGGGGAGGTACAATGACTGTTTTTTTCATTGTATCCTATGTATCTGGTTATCCTATTTTGTGGAATTTTAATCCTTTAACTTTTTTTGGATTAGTTTTAATTTCAATTTTTATATTACCTATTCAAACTACTTTTGAAGAAGTTTTTTTTAGAGGTTATCTTTTTCAATGGTTTGGTCTTATTTTTAAAAGAGGATGGATAAGTGTTTTTATTATTGGAACTTTGTTTGGTTTGATGCATGGTTCTAATCCCGAAGTTGAAAAAATAGGTTTAATTCTTTTGGTTTTTTATATTTTTAATGGTTTCTTTCTAGGAATTATAGCGTTGATGGATGATGGTTTGGAATTAACAATGGGGTATCATGCTGTCAATAATATTTTCGCGGCATTAATTGTTACAAATGATTGGCAAGCATTTCATACAGATGCTTTATTTTTAGATAAAACCCCACCTGAATTTGGATTAGAGAATATTTTAACATTAGTAATTATTCAACCTTTGTTACTCTTTATTTTTTCTAAAAAATACAAATGGAATAATTGGAAAAAGCGATTATTAGGTAGGGATAAATTGTGAAATGTAAGTTTTGATTATTATAGTATAACTATTTTAAACTAAAAAAATGAAAGCAGAAATAATATCAATTGGTGATGAATTATTAATTGGACAAACGGTAAATACAAACGCATCTTGGATAGGTAAAGAATTATCTATGTTGGGTATTCCTGTTAAAAGATGTGTTACAATTTCTGATGATGAAAATGAAATTTTAGTGTCAATTGACAATGCGTTAAAAAGTTCAGATTTAGTAATTGTTACAGGAGGTTTAGGTCCTACAAAAGATGATATTACTAAGCATACTTTGTGTAAATATTTCGGTACGCATTTAGAAATTAATCAAGTTGTTTTAGATCGAGTTACTAAATATTTTACGGATAGGGGTAGAGAGATGTTGGATGTAAATATTCAGCAAGCAGCTTTACCATTTGGCTGTAAGGTTTTAGATAATTTTCAAGGAACAGCCTCAGGAATGTGGTTTGAGAAAGATGGTTCAATTTTGATTAGTTTACCTGGAGTTCCTTTTGAAATGAAAAGTATTATGGAAACTTTAGTTTTTCCTAAATTGAAAGAGCTTTTTAATGTTTCAGCAATTTTTCATAGAACAATTTTGCTTCAAGGAATTGGAGAGTCTTATTTAGCTGAAAAAATGAAAGATTGGGAAGATAGAATACATAATGATGGTTTTGGATTAGCTTATTTGCCTTCAGTTGGATCTGTAAAATTGAGAATAACATCGCCAAATGGAGAAGATGATTTAATTAAAATTGAGAAATATTTTGATGAACTTACTACAGAGCTTCCAATAAATGTATATGGAAGAGGTGAAGAGTCTTTGAATGAAGTTGTGGGAAAATTATTAATAGATAAAAAGTTAACAATAGGAACTGTTGAAAGTTGTACTGGAGGAGCATTGGCTGCATCAATTGTTTCGATTTCGGGCTCATCTAATTATTTTCAAGGTAGTTTTTTAACTTATTCTAATGAATTAAAAAATAAAATTGTTGGTGTAAATAAATCTGATTTATTAAATTTTGGTGCTGTAAGTGAAGCTGTGGTTTTACAGATGGCTGAAAATGGAAGACAGAAATTGGGAGTCGATTTTTGTATTTCAACATCGGGTATAGCTGGTCCAGATGGAGGTACTGAAGCTATTCCTGTAGGCACAATTTGGATTGGAATAGCATCAAAAGAAGGAAGTTTTGCTATGAAATATAATTTTGGAAACAGCAGAGAAAGAAATGTTCAAATGACCGTTTTATCAGCTCTAAATTTATTAAGATGTACTATTTTAGGAATTAAGTTTAAAATTAAATAGAAAAGACTTGTTAATTAGTTTTAAAATTGTTTACTTTGTATTCGCTTTTGAATTAGGCTAAAAAATATAAGAAATGTCACGAGTTTGTCAATTAACAGGTAAGTCGGTAATGGTTGGGAATAATGTTTCTCACTCAAATCGCAAAACGAAACGTAAATTCTTACCGAATTTAATTTCGAAAAGATTTTTCCTAGCGGAAGAAGGTCAATACATTACGTTGAAAATTTCAACTTCTGCATTGAGAACAATAAACAAAAAAGGTATTTCCGCTTGTCTTAAAGAGGCTCGTGAGAAAGGATACTTAAAGTAAATACTAGTTCGTCCATTGTGAAATGGTAGATTAAAAATTTTTTAGAAATGGCTAAGAAAAGTAAAGGAAATAGAATCCAAGTGATTCTTGAGTGCACTGAGCACAAAGATTCAGGTAAGCCTGGAACTTCTCGTTATATTACAACGAAAAACAGAAAGAACACGCCGGAAAGAATGGAAATTAGAAAATTCAATCCGATTTTGAGAAGATATACTGTTCATAAAGAAATTAAATAAGACATGGCAAAGAAAGTAGTAGCATCGTTACAAAAAGGTGGTGGTAAAGAGCATTCAAAAGTAATTAGAATGGTTAAGTCTGAAAAAACTGGGTCTTACTCATTCAAAGAAGAAATTGTTCATAACGACAAAGTGAAAGAATGGTTTGATAAAAACTAATTTTTTATACCTTCAATTTTTTTTAAGCTTTCTTTATTCGTAGAGAAAGCTTTTATTTTTTTATAATATTATGGCATTTTTCGGATTATTTTCAAAAGAAAAAAAAGAAACTCTTGATAAAGGTTTAGAGAAAACAAAGCAAAGTTTTTTTTCTAAAATCGCACGATCAATTGTTGGAAAGTCTAAAGTTGATTCAGATGTTTTAGATAATTTAGAAGAAATTCTAATTTCCTCTGATGTTGGTGTTGAAACAACTTTGAAAATAATTGAAAGAATTGAAAAAAGAGTTTCAAAAGATAAAGTGCTTGGAACTAATGAATTAAATTCTGTACTCAGAGATGAGATAGGATTTTTATTATCAGAGAATAATTCAAATGATAATATAGAATTTGATGTTCCTAAATATGAAGGACATCCTCATGTTATAATGGTAGTTGGTGTAAATGGGGTTGGTAAAACAACGACTATTGGAAAACTCGCTCATCAATTTAAAAAAGCAAATAAAAAAGTAGTTCTAGGGGCGGCAGATACTTTTAGAGCTGCTGCGGTGGATCAACTCATTATTTGGGCAGAAAGAGTAGGAGTGGAGATTGTTCACCAAGGTATGGGAGCTGATCCTGCAGCAGTTGCTTTTGATACTTTGCAATCAGCAGTTTCTCAAAAAGCAGATGTTGTAATTATTGATACAGCTGGACGTTTACATAATAAGATTAACTTAATGAATGAATTGAGTAAAATCAAACGTGTTATGGAGAAGGTGATTCCTGGAGCCCCGCATGAAATATTATTAGTCCTTGATGGATCAACAGGACAAAATGCTTATGAACAAGCTAAGCAATTCTCTTTAGCAACTGATATTAATGCTTTAGCAATTACAAAATTAGATGGTACCGCAAAAGGTGGAGTTGTCATTGGTATTTCAGATCAAATGAAGATCCCGGTTAAGTACATTGGTGTAGGAGAAGGTATTGAAGATTTACAAGTATTTAATAAAACTGAATTTGTAGATTCATTGTTTTCTTGAAATCATTGTTAAGCTAAAATAGATATACAACTCAAAGAATATTTTAATCAAAAAAAATCCGTAAATAATATTAAATTATTTACGGATTTTTTTTGATTTATTATCTTAAACTAAACCTTCAATTTCGATATTTTCATTCACATCTACTAAGTAATCAACTCCTTCGAAGCCAAATCCAAAAAGGTTTAAGAAATCAGATTTGTATCCTTTTAGATCGCCAATTTCTGGAAGTGACTCAGTTGTAGCTTTTTTCCATAATTCAGCAACTTCACTTTGAACATCTTCTCTCATTTCCCAATCGTCGATCCGTATTCTTCCGTTTTCATCTGTTGGAATTGGTTTTCCTGTATAAACTCTTTCGCTAAATAAACGTTGAATTTGTTCAATACAGCCTTCGTGAATACCTTTTTCTTTCATTGTTTTATAAAGTAATGAAATATACAAAGGAATAACCGGGATTGCTGAACTTGCTTGAGTAACTAATGCTTTATTTACAGAAACATAAGCATTACCATTTTTACTTTTTAATTTATCTGTAATTTTAAATGCAGTTGCTTCTAAATGATCTTTTGCTCTCCCAATTGTACCTTTTCTGTAAACTGCTTCTGTAAGTGAAGGTCCGATATAAGAATATGCAATAGTTTTGGCGTTATCGGATAATGCATCCGCTTTTAATAAAGCATCAATCCACATTTCCCAATCTTCACCACCCATTACTGCAACCGTGTTTTCGATATCTTCTTCATTAGCAGGGTCAATTGAAATTTCAGTTACGATTCCTGTGTGAAAATCAACAGTTTTATTTGTAAAAGTTCCGCCAATTGGTTTTAATGCTGAACGATGTAAAACACCTGTCTCAGGATGAGTTCTAACTGGAGAAGCTAAACTGTAGATTACTAGATCAATTTGACCTAAATCTGCTTTAATAAGTTCAATTGTTTTTTCTTTAATCTCATTTGAGAAAGCATCCCCATTTATACTTTTCGCATATAATCCAGCTTTTTCAGCTTGAGTTTGAAATGCGAAACTATTATAATATCCCGGAGAACCTGGTTTACCTAGTTGAGGTGCTTTTTCAAAAAATACTCCAATTGTAGCAGCATCAGAACCAAAAGCACTAGTGATTCTTGAGGAAAGTCCAAAACCAGTTGAAGCTCCAATAACTAAAACTTTTTTAGGTCCATCTATTTTTCCTTTTGATTTAACATATTCAATTTGATTTATAACGTTTTGCTCACAACCTTTTGGGTGAGAAGTCAAACAGATAAATCCACGCATTCTTGGTTCTATAATCATAATTTCTTTTTGAAATTTAAAATTTATATTAAGAAAAAATAGATGTTATTTTACTTAATTACGGTCTAAATTTAATTATAAAGTTTTTATTGAAGAAATTAAACAGCTATAAAAGTCATTTAATTTACTTCGACAGCATGATGTTTACTCGTATTTTGATTTTTTTAATTTCTTTTCGGCTTTCTTTTCTTTGGTTGTTTTAACAGCTTCTTTTTTTACATTTTTCTTTGAATCTTGACTTTTTGCCATCTGTTTTATTATTTGAATATGAATAGAATTATAATTTTTTAATAAAACTAATTAGCTAAAAGAAACTATCTAATACTATTAAAAATCAACTTTTTATAAAAGTACATTTACTTTTTCATTTTTTAGGTATTAATTTATTAATTCAAAAAAAACACCTCAATAATTGAAGGTGTTTTGAAAAGTAATTATTCTTAGAAAATCTAAAGCGTGGTAGGACAAACAAAAGCAGTTTTTTTCACTCCTTCATCTGAAACAATTGCTTGATATCCACCTTCCACATTAATTAAATTTTCATAACCTCTTGATTTTAATGTTGATATGTAAATCATTGAACGATAACCTCCTGCACAATGAACATAATAAGTTTTGCTTTTATCAATAGTTGAAATTCCTTCGTTGATATAATCCAAAGGAAGGTTGATTGCATCAATAATATGTTCTGATTGATATTCTCCAGTTTTTCTAACATCTATAATAGAAACACTATTATCTTTTTTGTAAATGTTACTGAACTCTTTTGCAGGTATAGAATTAATTCTATCTATTTCTTTTCCAGATTTTCCCCAAGCCTCAAAACCACCTTTTAAATACCCAATCGCGTGATCATATCCAACTCTAGCTAATCGAATTACTGATTCTTCTTCTCGTCCTTCTTCAGAGATTAGTAAAATATTTTGCTTAATATCCGGTATTAATGAACCTACCCAAGGGGCAAAACTTCCATCAATCCCAATATTTATAGAATTAGGTATGAATCCTTTATAGAAAACTAATTGATTTCTAACGTCTAGAATTAACGCACCTGTTTCATTTGCTATTTGTTCAAATTCATTCGGATTCAAAGCTCTTGTACCTTTTTTGATAACTTCTTCAATATTCTCATATCCATCTCTATTCATTTGAACATTAAGAGGGAAATAGGAAGGAGGAGGAAGGAGTCCATCTGTAACTTCATCTATAAACTCTTTTTTAGTCATATTTGAACGTAAAGCATAGTTTACTTCTTTTTGATGACCTAATGTGTCAAATGTTTCTTTACTCATGTTTTTACCGCATGCTGATCCAGCACCATGAGCAGGATATACTAATACTTCATTAGGTAAAACCATTATTTTTGAACGAAGGGAATCGTATAAATGCCCAGCTAAATCTTCAACGGTTAAATGAGATTTTGCAGCTAAATCTGGACGACCAACATCTCCTATAAATAAGGTGTCTCCACTGAACAAAGCATGTTCTTTCCCATTTTCATCAAAAAGTAAAAAAGAAGTTGATTCCATAGTATGACCAGGAGTGTGAATTACTTTAACAGTGATTTTACCAACTTTTAAAATTTCACCGTCTTCAGCAATATATGCTTCAAAATTAGTCTTCGCATTAGGCCCAAAAACAATCGTTGCTCCAGTTTCTTTAGCTAAATCAATATGCCCACTAACAAAATCAGCATGAAAATGTGTTTCCAAGACATATTTAATTTGAACATTTTCATCTTTTGCTTTTTTAAGATAAGGTTGGATTTCTCTCAGGGGGTCTATGACAATTGCTTCTCCCTCTGATTGAATAAAATAAGCTCCTTGAGCTAAACAACCTGTATAAATTTGTTCTACTTTCATTTTTTTAATTTATTATTGAATCCAATAGAAATAGTTTATTATTTGAAATATTCTTAATTTATAAATAGCTCATGAAAAATAATGTAAATCCCCATTAATAATATAAACCAACCAAATCCTCTTTTTAATTTATTTGCATCGATAAATCTTGAAATGTAGTTTCCGATGAAAATTCCAATTATAGCTAGTGTAGTAAAGATAATTAAAAGTTTCCAATTTATTAATTCAGTTGTTACTGATAAATCTCCTATAAAACCAATGATTGAATTTACAGCAATTATTAATAAAGAAGTACCGACAGCTATTTTCATAGGTAATTTACATCTGAAAACTAATGCAGGAATAATTAAGAATCCCCCACCAGCACCTACAAAACCTGTTAATATACCTAAAAAAAAACCTTGAATAATGATTGAAAAGTAATTAGAAATATTAATATCTTCTGATTGAACCGAATAATCTACTGATTTTCTAATCATTGAAAAAGATGCTATTATCATTAACAAAGCAAAAATAACCATAGTTAATAATGCTTTGGTAAAAATAAAATTTGAAAATGATATAATTTCATTTGGAATTGAAGGGATTAAAAATTTTCGTGTAATAAATACCGAAATTAGTGCTGGTATCCCAAAAATTAATGCTGTTTTTAAATGTACTAATCCTTGTCTGTATTTTGGAATAACTCCTATTAAACTACTAATCCCTACAATAAATAACGAATAAGCAGTTGCTTTTGTGGGATGAAGATGGAATAAATAAACTAAAACTGGAACACTTAAAATAGATCCCCCACCACCTAAAATACCGAGAATAATCCCTATTATAATTGCAGTTAAAAATCCTAAAAGTTCCATTATTTTATTCTTTAATAATGTGAAAATAGTCTTTTTAATTTATTTTTTAGGTAACATTTGTTTCAGAAAGTGAAATTATTTTTAAAATGTTAAGTCCTATAAAATAGGTAGTTTATATGGTTTTTTGATGTAATTTCGTTTGCAAACGAAACAAAAAACGCCATCCGAAAATCGAATGACGTTTACTATTAAAATATAAATTTTTGTTAGTTGCTTGCAGCTAAAGTTTCTTGGTCAACAACACGACCTGGATAAACTTTTAATGCTTCACCTAAACAAATAACTGCTTTTTTCAATGAATCTTGATTCAAAACATAAGCGATACGTGCTTCTTGTTTCCCAGCTCCTTTTGTAGAGTAGAATCCATTTGCAGGTGCCATCATAACAGTTTGACCTTCAAATTCGAAGTCTTCTAATAACCATTGACAGAATTTTTCAGCATCATCAACTGGAAATTTTGCAACGCAATAGAATGCTCCACTTGGATTTGGACAGTAAACACCAGGAATACTGTTTAAACCTTGAACCATAATGTTTCTTCTTTCAACATATTCAGAAACAACATTATCGAAATAAGATTGTGGAGTATTTAATGCTGCTTCAGAAGCAATTTGATCTATAGTTGGAGGAGATAAACGAGCTTGACCGAATTTTAAAGCGGCAGCCATTACTTCTTTGTTTTTTGTGATTAATGCACCAATACGAGCTCCACACATTGAATAACGTTTAGAAACGGAATCAATCATAATTACATTTTCATCAATACCTTCTAAATTCATTACTGAAAATGGAATTGCTCCATCGTAACAAAATTCACGGTAAACTTCATCTGCAAATAAGAATAAATCGTGCTTTTTAACTAAATCACGTAATTGTTCCAATTCACTTTTTGAATATAAATAACCTGTTGGGTTTCCTGGGTTACAAATAACGATTGCTCTTGTTTTAGAAGTGATTTTTTTCTCAATTTCTTCAACCGGAGGTAATGCAAATCCAGATTCAATTGTTGCCGTTACTGGAACTACATTAATTCCAGCTGTAACCGCGAAACCATTGTAATTAGCATAGAAAGGTTCAGGAATAATTACTTCATCTCCGATATTACATGTTGTCATGAATCCGAAAATTAATGCTTCAGAACCACCTGTTGTTATTAAAATATCTTCTGCGTTTACATTGATCCCCGTTTTTTGGTAATATGCTGCTAAATTTGTTCTATAAGATTCAAAACCAGCAGAGTGACTGTATTCAATCACTGTTCTATCCATATTTTTAATAGCATTTAAAGCTACTTCTGGAGTTTCAATATCTGGTTGCCCAATATTTAAATGGTAAACAATTTTACCTTGTTTTTTAGCTGTTTCTGCATAAGGCACCAATTTACGAATAGGTGAAGCAGGCATATCAATTGCTTTTTGAGAAATTTTCGGCATATCTTTTTAATTTTATTCAAATTTAGGGAGAAAGTTTGAATTTTTATAAAAATGTTAGTAATCTATTTAAAATCTTTCAACTTTTTAATAAGAGAATCAATTTCAGTATGTTTTCTCCATGCACAACGATCTATATTTAGGATGATATTTGGATTTGAATCAGTTTTAAATTCAAATATGCGCTGATTTCCATAAAATTTATCAGATTTTTGTTCAAATACTATTTTTATTTTGTCATAGTCAAAAACTTCAGTTTTGGTTTTTCCTGAATAAACATTTAAAAATTCTAAAGTTAATTGATGTTTCTCTTGATCAAAATTAAAATTAGTAATTAAACTATTATTGTATTTTTTTAGAACTCTTTTTGAATAAAAATACATTGCTAAAATAGCACATACCCAACTAAAAATATGGTATTTTTCAAATGTAATTAGTATAGATGGATACTTATCACCCGTCCAAGTTATACACGGATAAGTATAAGTAATTAAAAGTCCGATCATCCAAGCAAAACTAATTACAACAGAAACTTTGATTACTAGAATCAAATATCCATCTGTTAATTCATAATTGGGTTCTTGGATTCTGAAATTCATATCAATCGAAATAGTTTAATATGAAGTTATGAAAATAGTTTTAATTAATGAAGTTTTGTTATTTATAGTTTTTTAAGCTTTCATTATCAATAATGAAAGTTTATTATTCAACCAATTATTTTCTTCTTCTGTCAATTTTTTCCAACTAGATATACTAATTAATACAAGATCAATGTTTTCAAATGGATTTTTTTCAATTGCTCTTTCATTCAAAAGTTGAATATGATTTGGTGCTTTTTGTTCAATAGCTCTTATTAATTCTCTAATTTCTGCATTTTTTTTAACAACACCCGTTACATCAAGAATGGATACTTGGGCATTTGAATTGTGAATTAATTTTTGAGCGTATTGAAGTAAAAACGCATCGTTTAGATCGTAAATTGGTAAGAATATATTTTCAGTTTTTTGTAAATTTTTATCAACTAAAATTCCTACAGGGATTTCCGTTTTAGATAAAATAAAACGAATTCTTTCATCAAAAGGCGAATTTTCAAATAATTTTTCTTTACCTGTTACTTTGTTAAGGATACGATCTGGACTAATAATTCGAGTAGTAAATCCTAATATTTTCCCTAGTAAAGTACCATCGTAAATTGAGGTTCCTAAACCAACTATTAGTAAATCAAAATCACCTTTATTAGCCACATCAACAATGTCTTTATCAATATCCATTGATGCTTTAAAATAGGTCGTTATTTTTTGGCCAAGTTGTTTAGATTCTTTAATGATTGGAGTGAAACTTTCGTCTTCGTATTCTTCTAAATTAAATTGATTTAATTCATCACTTAAAGAAAGATGCATTGCAGTAATAGAAGCGTTGTTATTCATTTTTTTCACTAAACTATTACCTAATTTCAATAATCCTCGTCCTTTATCTGGATTACCAAAGGATACTAAAATTTTGTATTTACTTATGTTGCTTATTTCTAAAGGAATAGAGTCTTCGTTTTTACGGAATAAAAAATTAATAAAATCTAAAGCTGGACCTGTCATAAAAGTTGTGACTAATGCCATAATAACCATCATAGCGAAAACTTCTTTCGTTAATACACCTAAGTCAAATCCAATATTTAAAACTACCAATTCCATTAAACCTCGGGTATTCATAAGTGCCCCAATAGTAAAACTATCTTTCCAAGTTTGACCTACAAATTTTGCAGCTAAAGCACTTCCTAAAAATTTACCTACAACAGCAACAATAATAATTAACCCGCATATTTTCCATAAATAGGGGTCGTTTAATAGTCCAATTTCTGTTCTAAGTCCAGTGAATACAAAGAAAAGTGGTAGTAATAGAACAAGTGAAACATCTTCAACTTTTTCTATAAATAAATTTCGAAATTTCATATTGTCAGGCATTATAACTCCTGCTAAAAATGCTCCAAAAAGTGCATGAATTCCAATTACTTCAGTTGAATAAGATGAGAGTAGTAATGTTAGGAAAAACATTGCAACTACTGGTTTGCTCAGGTTTTCTTTTGAAGCATGAATTTCACCGACATTTTTTAAAAACGGGCGAACAACTTTTAACATTATAAGAACATAGCCAAAAGCTAATAGTATGACATAGAAAGAACTAACTAATGAACCTGCTTTAACAATAGCAATTACTGCAGCTAAAATACACCAGGCTGTAATGTCATCTGCTGCAGCACAAGTAATGGCTACAGTTCCAATTTTTGTTTTATGTAAACCTCTTTCTTGAACTATTCTCGCTAAAACCGGAAAAGCGGTAATGCTCATTGCAATTCCTAAAAATAATCCAAAAGATAAAAATTCAACACCTTCAGGTGCAAAAGAGTTGTAAATGTAATAGGCTAAACCTAAGCCGAGTGCAAATGGGAAAATAATACTAGCATGACTAATTACAACCGCATCATGAGCTTTGTTTTTTAGAATTTTTAGATCTAATTCCATTCCTACAACGAACATAAAAAGTATTAATCCTATTTGACTTAAAAACTGAAGATTTGGTAAAGATTCCTTAGGGAAAAGGGTAGAAGAAAATTCCGGAAAATACATACCTATAAGTGAAGGGCCTAAAAATATTCCTGCAATAATTTCACCTATTACAGTTGGCTGACCAATTTTCTTGAATATCCAACCAAATATTTTAGCAACAAATAAAATTGTTATTATTTGTGCTAATAGAATAGCTAATGGATGTTTTAAATTATGAGTTAGAGAAGACAAAAAAGCTGTCCAATGGTTTTCTCCCGATGAAAGAGAAATTATTTTTTTACCTATTTGAAGATTTTTTCCATGTAAAACTATAAAATACATTAATGATGAAAATCCACCAATTATGACAATATAAAATAACGTATTTTTATAATTTTTCATTTACAGCTAATTAAATTTAACACGAAGAAAACAAATAAAATGAGTTGATTTAATAGGTGTTTTCACAAGTGTATTGATTCTGTAATAAGAAGGTTAAATTATGTAACAAAAGAACGAATGAGTATGTTTTAAAAGGGAATAATTAAATCAGAAATTAGTTTTTTTAATGAAATCACTTCTATATACTTCGCTTAAATTTAATTTTAAAATTTTTTCAGATGCATTTAAAGAGATTGATATTTCATCAGAACTAAAATGCTGAACAATTCGAATGGAAATTAAATCCTTTTTATTTATTTGACAGAATGAATTTGATGGTAAAATCTTTGAAAGTTTATCAAATGAAATGTTTTTCAGAATATATTTATTTCCATTTTCTAAAAAAGCTATTTTGTCTCGACTATCATTTTCAGATACTGTTATATATTGCAATTGATTAAATTTTAGTAATATACGTCCTTTGTCTGAATTTATGGTTATATGTTCTTTTATTGGATTTGTTTTTTCTAATCTTAAAAAAGCTTTATTTATTGCAATTTCTAATCTTTCTTTTTGAATGGGTTTCTGAATATAGTCAATTGCATGTAAATCAAAAGCATCTATAGCAAATTCTTTATAAGCAGTTGTGAAAATAAAAGGTTTTCCATTTAATTTTTTAGCAACTTCCAATCCATTTATGTTTGGCATTTCAATATCGAGAATACAAAAATCAAAATCCAAAGAATTGATTTCTTTGAGTAGATTTTCAGGATTGTCAAAAGCCTTTACAACTTCCAAATTTGGAATTTGTTCACATAACATTTTAAGATACATTAAGCCCGGTAACTCATCATCGAGTAGCAAGCATTTCAGCTTTGTATTCAAATAAATTAATTGTTAAATGTGAGATAAAAACATCCCCTTCTCTGAATTTTTCAAGTTTGAAGTGGTTTTTGTAAATAATTTTCAAACGTTGTTCGAGTGTTTCAGTACCAATACCACTCCGTTCTTTTTTTATAGGATTTGTAGAAGAAACTTTATTAGAAACTGTTTGAGAAAATGTATCGTTTTTAAATTCAAATGAGATTGCAATAAACGAATCAGAACCTTGTAAGTCTGCGTGTTTAAAAGCATTTTCAATTAAATCTACAGATATCAATGGGGCTAATAATTTTTGAGAATAAAGTGGTTCATTTTCGTTAACTTTCGTTTTTATTTTTAATTCGAAAAGTGGACTAATTTTAATTTTATTGATTTCAATTAGGTTCAAAGCAAATTCAATTTCTTCTTTTGGTGTAACTAATCCATTTCGACTTTCATATAAAATGTAATCCAACACATTTGCTAATTTATCTAATGCAAAAAAAGTTTGATATGCATGAGATTGAATTGAATTAAGTATATTTTTGAATAAATGAGGATTCAGTTTATATTCTAATGACTCTAATTGTAAGTTATTTAATTTGTTTTCAATCTCTTCGAACTTCGTTTCTAACTCTATCTTTCTTTTATAAGATTTTTTAAGTTTTTGCCAATTCACAATGGCGATATAGCTGATAATAATTATTAGACCTATCAGGAAGATTATTAACTTATATAATTTTTCTTGTTCCATTTTTAGGATCTCTAATTAAAAAGGAAAGGATGTATTAAATTTAAAATACATCCTTTTATTTATTTAATATCTAAATTTTAAAGTGACAATTTCAAATCTCTTTTAGCAAAATTTGGTGCAACAATCAAATCTTTCGTTCCATGTCCCCAAGAATAAAAACCTTCGCCAGATTTAACACCTTTTTTACCTGCAACAACCATATTTACTAAAAGAGGGCAGGGAGCATATTTTGGATTTCCAAAACCATTATGAAGGACTTCCAAGATTGCTAAACAAACATCTAAACCAATAAAATCCGCTAATTGTAATGGTCCCATTGGATGAGCCATTCCTAATTTCATTACTGTGTCAATTTCTTCCACACCAGCTACACTTTCATATAATGTGTAAATAGCTTCATTTATCATTGGCATTAAAATACGATTAGCCACAAATCCTGGATAATCGTTTACCTCAACAGGAACTTTGTTTAATTTTTTAGAAAGCTCCATAATTGTATTTGTTACTTCATCTGAAGTTGAATATCCACGAATAATTTCAACCAATTTCATAACTGGAACTGGATTCATAAAATGCATTCCAATTAC
>CANCQX010000064.1 GCA_947380375.1 Flavobacteriales bacterium | reverse complement strand
TAAGTCCAAAATTAAATATTAATGAATGTGTTTCTTATTATTCAAAAAGAATAAGTGGAAAGAATTATGATGCAATTTTTATTAATGATAGTATTAATAAACCTATCGAAGGTTTTGAAAGAGCAACTAAAATAAATGCTATTTTGTTTGATTTTTTAAAAAAAAGTAAAGATTATCATATTGAAAAAATATTTCCTACAAGTTATCATGGAAAAATTTTCGTTTTTATAAGAAATTAATAAAATGGAAGGAATCAGTATATTAATTTCGTCTTTTAATGGTGCTTTACGTTTAGAGAAAACTCTTGAATCTTTATCGAATTTGGATCTCTCAAATATTCCTTTCGTTGAATTGATATTGATAGATAATGCTTCGGATGATATAACATCTGATTTCAGCATCAAAAAATGGGAGAAATTGGGATCACCTTTTACTTTAACGATCTTAAATGAGAGAATTCCAGGAAAGTTATTTGCTCAAGAGTTAGGGATATCAAATTCAAAAGGTGATTTTATAGTTATTTGTGATGATGACAATTCATTGTTTCCTGATTACATTCAAATTGGATACAAATATCTAATTGAAAATCCACAAATTGGAGTTTTAGGAGGAAAGGGAATTCCAAAAGCCGAGATAGAATTCCCTGAATGGTTTGATAAATATTCGTATCATTTTGCATGTGGTAAGCAAGCTACAAAAAATGGAAATGTAGTTCCAGAAAGAAATGTAGTTTATGGTGCTGGAATGTGGTTCAGGAAAGAATTATACCTGAAGGCTAAACAATTAGGATTTAATTTTATATGTAATTTTTCTCAAATAGGTTCTAAATTTTCAATGAATGGAGGAGAAGACAGTGAATTATGCTGGGCAATTCGTTTTCTGAATTTTGAAATATGGTATATTGATGAATTATGCTTTTATCATAATTTACCAAAAGAAAGATTAGGAGAAAATTATTTAAAGAATTTGAAAAGCAGAATCAATAGCAACGGTCCTTATGCTTCGATTTATTTTAGAGTATGGAATTCAGATTGGAAAAAAAATGTAAGATTTTTCTGGTTAAAAGAAATTACTCATTCGTTTATTTATTTATTAAAACTCCATCCATTTTCGAAAATTTCGAACAGAAAATTTGAAGTAAAAAGAACCCTTAAAAACATTTCTTTTTACCTTTATGAGCGTTCTAAATTTGATGAAAGGGTGAATCATTTGATACACTATAAAAGGAATTGTCAAAAACAATCAAATTAAATTTTGGAAAATAATAGACCTTTTTTTTCAGTAATTATTCCGACATACAATCGGGGACATTTGATTACAAAATCAATTGATAGTTTATTATCTCAGACTTTTCTTGATTTCGAAATAATAATTGTAGACGATGCTTCGACAGACAATACCGGAAAGGTTATTCATGCAATTAATGATGATAGGATTTCATATATACTGAATTTAACGAATCAAGAAAGATGTATTACCCGAAATAGAGGAATTGAAGCTTCAAATGGAAAATACATTTGTTTTTTAGATAGTGATGATTACCACTTACCGAACCATTTGGAAGTTATATACCGTGAAATTAAAAAGTTAAACGAACCCAAATCGTTCTTTTTTGTAAACGCATGGGATGAAGATATAAATGGGAATAAATCAGAAAGATGTTGTCCGGATTATGAAAAAATGGATGGATATACCTACTTCCTTCATTATACAGTAAACCCCCAAAGATGGGCGGTACATCGTTCAATCTTTGAAAGTATAAAATTTGATTCAGAAGTGGTTATTTGTGAAGATATGGATACAAGTTTACGAATTTTAGCAAATAATTATCCGATTTATCAAATAAAAGAAAGAACTACAGTTTATGTTGCAGCATCGGATAGTTTTACAAATAGTGATGCCAATAAAGCTTCAAAAGAATTATTCTATTTAAAGCGTATATTTAATAAAAATGAATTAAAAGGTAAGTTGCCTAGAAAAGAAATAAATCGTTTGTTAAGTATGTGTCATTTTCATTTGGCTGAAAAATCGAATGAAGAAAACTCCCGTTTAAAAACCCATTATCATTCTTTAAAATCATTTTTTTTATTTCCAAAAGGTTATAATGGTAAAACAAATAAAATACTATTTGTTATGAATATTTACCAATTATTTTTAGTCGGTGATTTTATAAAGTCGATTCTAAATTTATGGAAAAGAATTAAAAACAAATTTAATTTTTCATTGTATTTTGATACAACGAAAAAAATATATACAAAACTCCCATTAAATATTTCAGAAAAAGAAAAGTATTTGTTTTTATCAAAAGAGAGTTATAGAAATAAACACTTAAAAATAAAAATACTTAAAAATATTTATATTACCCATTGGGGGCTTTTGATTCATAATTTATTTTTACCATTGAAATCAGCAGAAAATTTGATTGGGAGGTACGATGAAAGTTTTTATAAAAGACATTGGAGAGTTGCTATTGAACAGTATTTAGTTTCAAAATTCGGAAAAAGTTTACCTTCTCAACATTTTAATGATGGAGATTATTTCACAATTCACACGCCTTGGTTTGGTTATTTTTCATGGTTAACGACTTATTTACCTCGATTAATTGCTGTTCATAAAAAGTATCCAGATGCTATTTTATTGGTTCCAAAAGAATGGGAGTCAATTTCATTTGTAATGGATTCATTGAAATTATTTCCAGATTTACAAAGAGAAATTGTGAAATCTGATCATCACATGTTTGTTAAGAATTTTATTTTCGCCCAAGTTCGTCCATGGACTTCTCAGTTTTATCTAGAACATATAGCTGAAATAAGAGATTTATTTATTTCAAATAATGAACAAATTAAAAGTGATATTAGTCCTATTAAACGAATTTATGTTTCTCGTAAAAAAGCGAATAGGAGAAAGATTACTAATGAAAAAGAAATTGAAATCTTTTTGAAACAGCATGGATTTCAATCGATTTGTTTTGAGGATTATACCATAACAGAACAAGTTGCACTCATGCAAAATGCTGAGATTTTAATATCTATGCATGGAGCTGGTTTAACAAATGCACTTTTTTTAAATCCAAAAAGTAGTTTGTTTGAATTAACCCCTATAGTAGAACATCAAAAACAGTTTCGGTTTCCATTTTGGAGAATTTCCTCTATTTTAGATGTGAATTATTATGTGCAATTCTGTAAAACAATCGACGAAGGTGAATTGGATTTTTATTCTCGAAATTTGGAAGTTGATATGGATTTATTTAAAAATAATTTGATTAATATTCTTTCAATTTAAAATACTTTTCACCCGATACAGAATCATAAAAAGTAGTTTCAATTAAAGGAAGAATTTCTTCTAGAATAGATACCCCTTTTCCACAAAAAATCCATTTAATTTTATTTTGTTTTAAAAATTTTACTTGAATTTTTCCAAAATACTTGTACGGGACTTTTTTGTCATTTAAATAAAATCGCATTTGATTATCAGGACAAAATGCGATAGAACTTGTATTTCTTTCATAAGAAGTGTAAGGATAATTTATATTGACCAAGTTGAAGTAATTTTCAAGAAAAAAGATTTTCCCAGGTTTTTCTCCAAACCAATTTGTAGGGGGTTTCGAGGTAATTATTTTGTCTGCTAATAAGTAAGCTATTAAATTGGATGACTTTGTTTGTTTTAATTTATTTTTAACATCCGTAATGATTTTTTCATTGTATAATTGATTCGTAGGAATTGATCCTTTGTAGTAATAAGAGATCAAAAATATAATATTAGCAACAAGAGAGACACTAATAATTGTTGCTGCAATTTTTTTCGAATTGAGTTGGAAATACAAGTGTATTATTGTTAAAATAATACCAACATTAAAAAGAGGAATTAAATTGGTTAAAAATTGATCTGAATTTAAACCTTGAACAAGTGATATAAAAATTGTTCCTGCAATAAATATCAAACTTATTAATATATATAACAATTTCAATTCTTTAACGCCAAAAATTAATTTTCTATAGAGATAAAAAAGGATAAAAAATGGAAAATATAAGATTGTAAGCCATAGAAAAGGGCCGGCTATTTTTGTAAATATTCGAAGGATTTCACCTTTAAGATTTAGATATTTTAAAAAATCATGAAAGTAAAAAGTCTTTTGAGAAATTTCAGGGTTAATTCCCAACTTAAATGAAGACATAATGAGGACAGAAATAAGTCCAATCATTAAAAATATAATAAAATTGAATTTTGTTTGAAGTTCTTTTTTGAAAAGAAATAATAATCCAAACGCACCAAAAACTCCAGGAAATGTTCCGAATGAGCATACAGAGGTCAGTAAACCTATTAAAATGGAGCTAGTGTAGTTTTGTCTAAATAAAAACAGAAAAGAGAGTATTCCGAAAATATAGACTGGAAGGTGCTTTTGACCGTAATACGAAAAAGCCAATGTTTGTTTTACAAATCCAGGCACTGTAAAAACTGTGGAGGAGAAAAAATCACCATCATTAAAAATAGATTCATAAATAGAAAGATAAACAGGACCAATAAAAAGAAGTAAAAAACAAAGAGCATATACTTTAATTGATATTTTGGAGGTATAATGTTCGAATACCGATAGTATACCTAAAATAAATAGCCATATTAAATACGGATAAACGACAAGTTGAAGGAGCAAAGCATAACTCTTACCAGTGATATTACCTAAAAGTGACGTAAACCATATTTCATAGTAATGATAGGGGCTAATCCCTGAAAATAAGTGAGGATATAAATGGCTTAATGCTTCGTATTTATTTTCATTCCCATATTGAGCCATTGAATTTGCGAATGTGGCGTATTCTAAAATATCAGCAGAAGGTAAAAAGGGAGTAAATTTGGATAAATCAAATTGAAGTAAAAATTGAATAATAATTACGGGAATTATCAAAAAAATAGATTGTAGAGTTTTTTTATTGAGTTGTTTAGGGATTTGGAAGGCAATCTTTTTCTTTATGAATAAATATATAAATAACAATAAAAAAAGTAGAAAAATTGTTTTCCCTTTTGTCACAATTGCAGCAAACAAGGAAATAGAAAGGGTTAGGATGCTTAATTGACGAATGAAAAAATTTAAAATTGATTCTTGAATTGAGTCAATTTTAATAAATTGACTAAATCCAACGATAACTATCAATAATAGAATTAGAATAATAAAATAAATCATATTTATGGTTTCGTTTATTTTTTATTTAAAATGATAGGATTCAATAGAACAAACGAAATTCCTGTTTTTGGATCTTTTATTTGTTTTTTTATGTAGATTTTAATAACGGAATCGAGTTCAATATTTTTGTTTACAATCAAATAATCGATTTTATTTTTTTTAATGAATTCTAATTTAGCCTGTCCGCATGAAATGAATTTTTTAGATTTTTTCAATTGTTTTTGAAAAATATAAAACGGAGAGGTGAGAATATAATTTTTATTTAAAGTATTCTTTAATTGTTCTTTCGTCACTTCAATTGAAGAAAGTGAAGTCGTAATAAATGAACGGTGACGTGTTTTATTAAAGCCGCTTAAAAATGGACCAAAATGATCCACATTGTCAATAAAAACAGGATTATTGAAATATTCATTTCCCTCGAATCTCCCACCTAGTGTATTTTTTACTTGATTGGAAGCATCATAGACTTTGGCAATAAATTCAGTAGAGTAATTATCCCAAAGTTTCTTTTTATTTTCAGAATATATTGAATAGCTTCTATAAGTGAAGATTGAAATCATAAGTATAATAAATAAACGGATCCCCCATTTAATTCGTTTTGAATTGGTTACTTCTTGAGAAATAATTAAAAGTAGAACTGAAAAAACACTTATAAAAGGAAGCGAAGCATAAAAGAAATAAGCTTTACTACCAAAACCGAATGACAATAAAAGCCATACTAAAAGAGAACAGTTAATAAGTAAGACTGTAAAATAAAAAAGAAATGAAAGTTGGGGCAGTTTGTTTTTCCAATTCGGTTTATTTGAATAAAAAGAGATTAAAAATAAAATCCAAACAGGACAATAAAGCACAATTATTTGGAGTATTCTAAAAATAAATAAACTGATTTTATTTTTAATTGCAGAAAAGGAATTAAACTCAATCAGGAATTCATCCTTTGAAGGTATTTTAATGTATTCTTGGGAAGCACCACTAAAGCGATAAAAAAGAATAATAAACAGAAAAATGAGAAGTGGAATTCCTAAATGTAAAAATGAAATTTTAGAAGTTAAATTTATTTTTTTCTGAAAAAAGTAAATACCTAAAAGAAACAAAGAGGTCGACATTAAGATACCAGGCGCAAGCGTAATTGATAGTATAGGGAGACCTAATAAAAGAAGGATAGCTGGTGTTATTTTTTTATCGATTAGTAAATTAATTCCAGCAATTGTGAAAATATATGCTACCGCTAATTTCAAACCCCAAAATTCATCTATTGCATTAAAATTGAAACAATGTGTATCCTTCAGGTTAAAGATAAAGCCGAATTGAGATAAATCACCGAAATAAAAGCTACTAAAGAATAAAACAGAGATACTAACTAATTTAGAGAAAAGATTGAGTGGTGTGATTTTTTCAATTAGACTCCATATACCTGAAATAATTAGTAAAGCGTAGAGTGGATACACAATAATTTCTTCTGTAATCCAGGTATTTAAATTGAAAAAAAACGAAAATAGTGCAATTGTCCATCCTTCGAAATAATGATAGGGATGTGTTCCATCAGGAGGGTAGTAGTAATTCGTATTTGAACTTTCAATTCCAACAGAATTTAAAAAAATGGAAATATTGGAATGAAAAATTGAATCAGAATTAATGACAATCGGATAATTTTGCCCATTATTGAATAGACAGTAATATTTCCATAAGAAAATGACAGAAGAAAATCCAAAAAGTGTTATTAATGAAAACCACTCTTTTTTAGAAGATTTGACGCGTTCCTTGTATCCATTCCATTCGATTTTTTGCTTTGTTAGAAAGTAATAGAGAGAACCAATTAGAATAAATCCTAAATTAATAGTTTCTCCATTTGTTCTGAGCAAAGAATAAACTGTAATTGAAGTAATTAAACCTGTAAAAAGTTTAAAAAATAACTTGCTGTAAATGTGTTTTATTTTATGTTGAAACAACGAAATAATCAAATGTCCAATGACATATAATAATAGAAAACCAAAGATGAATAAAAATAAATAATAAAAGATCATTTACAATTTTGTGTAGATAAATACATGTTTATTTCGCGGTGTGGTGAGCTTGAATTTTGTATGATTGTAGACCAATATTGAATCTACTATATGTGTAGATACTATGTAATCTAGTTTTTTATTTTTTTCTTCAAGTTTATCTGTCAGATTAGTGACATTGATATGATGTATTTTCAAGTTACTATTTTTGAATTCATTTACGATTAATGGATATTCCCATCCATCGATGTGCGTAATCAAACCAACAACAGCTGGATTTTTGTTTAGAATAAACTTTTGAAAAGATTTGTATTCAGGGTAAAGTTGTATCTGATTTGCAAAATATTTTTTAAATCTAGGGTCTGTAATTTTGATTTTGGAATTCAATCCACTTTTGTAAAAATATGGTCTAATGTAATTGTGTAATGAAGAATAATAGCCATATCCAATCAAAACTGGAAATAATAAATACATAGAAATATTGATCAATTTAACTGATAATTTATTCAGAATAATTGCAATAAAAATAATTATCTCAAAGAAAAGTGGAGAGTGAACACGGGTATTCCATGGTTCCCAGCAGAGGTATGCACAGAATAGTATGAATTGAGTTGAAATGAGTATTAAAAAAGTAAGTCCTAAAGGGTCTATTTTCCGATTTTTTAATAAGAATACAAAAGAAATAAGAATGCAGCAGAAGAACAATGAAATATGAATGAAATTTGGTTGAACATCTTCGTGGAACTGCCAATTATTGTTGGCTTCGAATTTCATATCAAAAACATTGGTTCCAGGTTCGTTTATATCCATATTTATAAGGATATGTGCTTTTTCGACCAATACATTTCCTAAATTACCGATAAAAATAGGGTCACTATGGAGTGAGATATTTTTTAAGCAAGTGGAAAGTATTATTTTAGGAGATGTTTTTTCGAAAACCATTCCTTTCTCGTGCTCATGATCTGTTCCGATTATATTTCCGCTGAATTGATAATTTCTGAAAGAATGCCCGAAATTAATCAATATGATAGGGAGAATGAAGTAAATACTATATTTCAGTATAGGATATTTTTTCTCTTTAATCATTTTAAGTAGTGCGAAAAAAGCGAAGATAAGAACAATGAAAGGTGCATAAATATAAGCGATTACCTTTGTCAAAAGACAGAGAGAAATAGCGATTCCAAACAAAATAAAATGTTTTTTTTCAAATGTTTTATAGGCTTTTATAGCAAAATATATACTAACTACAGTAAAAAATGAATGTACAATGTCATTTTGTGTAGAAGAAGCTTGTAAAAGCCCTTCTGGTAAGGTAAGACATAAAATAGCAGATATAAAGAGAATTAATTTTGAGACATTAAACTCATTTAAAACTACTAATACAGCAATAACAGTTAATATTAAAAAGAAAAATTGAATCGAGTTAGAGAAAATGTCACTGTGTGATAATATATGTGTGTGTAAATCAAGGTACTCAGAATATAAAGGAGAATAAAGTTGTCTAGTTATATGTGTTGTGTAATTTTCTACAGAATGATTTTGAATCCAGTGTGCAATTCTTGGGAGATGGTAGGTCATTGAATCCCAGTTATTGGGAGGGTATATCACTCCTTGGAAGAAAATAAGTATCAGTAAAGCGATTATAGATAGAAGGGTGATTTTGTAATAAATAGAGAGTTGATTTACAGAAGTAAATACATTTGATTTAAATGATGAAATATGATTGTGGACTATTTGTTTATTTTTAAGTGCAAAACCCCATCCTAAAATTGAAATCAGAACCCAGAATGAAATGATTTCAGTAAAACCGATTCCATGAAAAAGGCTGAGTATTTCAGTAGAAAATACTATTATGACTGAAAATAGCAAAACGGATGTCAGAATGTTTTCCTTGATGCTTTTTGAAGTGTTTAAAATAATGGTTGTGAAATAAGTTGCTAAAAAGCTAACTAAAAGTAGAGTAATAAACATAATTTACAACTGTTTAATAATTTTCAAAAATAGTTATTTTTAGTTATAAAAGACAATTATGAATTTATATCTTTGTATAGTTCGTATTTGTTATTAAATGTACGAAAAAAAATTAAATGATTTAAATATGAAGTTATCGGTTGTCATCCCAGCATTGAATGAAGAAGAAAGCATTGCTTCGATTATTGAGCGTTCACTAGCTGCGGAGGAATATATAATTAAGAACTCCCCAGTAACAAGCCTTGAAATTATTGTTGTAAGTGATGGCTCAACGGACAAAACTATTGAGATAGCTAAAACATATATTCCAAAGATTAAATTGATTGTTTTCGAAAAGAATCGTGGGTACGGAGCTGCTATTAAAAAAGGTTGGGAAGAAGCAACAGGTGAATTATTAGCCTTTATTGATGCTGACGGAACATGTGATCCTTTATTTTTTACAAACTTATGTAATTTACTGAATACAAAAAACGCGGATGTGGTCTTAGGTTGCCGTTTGAATAAAGATAGTAAAATGCCTTTAATTAGACGAATAGGCAATTTTATTTTTGCAAAATTGCTTACGTTTTTATCTTCAAAATATGTAAAAGATACAGCCAGTGGAATGCGTGTGGTGAAGAAATCTTCTTTGAAAAAAATATATCCTTTGCCCGACGGACTTCATTTTACACCAGCTATGAGTGCGAAAGCTTTGTTAAACGAGGAGATTATTATTGCAGAGGAGAATATGTCTTACCATGAAAGAGAAGGGGAGTCTAAACTTCATGTTGCAAAAGACGGGATTCGGTTTTTAAAAGTGATTTTGAATACAGCTTTTTTATACAGACCTCAAATCATTTTTAATTCATGCTCTCTATTTTCTGCTATTTTGGCACTGATAATCATGGCTTATCCTATCAAGTATTATGTTGAATTTCATCAAGTAGAAGAGTGGATGATTTATCGTTTTATAGTTGCTGAATTGTTTGCATTGACTTCAGTTTTATTATTCAGTAGTTCATTTTTACTTCAGAATACTTTGTTGTTATCGATGTCTTCTAACTTGAAAATGTCTAAAGCAAAAGGTATTTCTAACCGATTTTTTTCTTCAACTATTTCAACTGTTTTATCGTTTGTTTTATTAATTATAGGATTTTTATTAATAAGAAACAGTTTATTTTCTCGAATAAGTACAGGACACACCTACGAACATTGGTCTAGATATATTGCCTTTTCATTTTTCAGTTTGATGGGGGTTATTATTTTACTGACAAAATGGGGGTATTGGATATTGACATTATTGAAAGAAAAGCTTATTTTTATTCAATCGGATGAGTTCAAGAAGTTAGATTAATGAGGCTGTTATCTTTTAAAAATATTGTATTTTATCATACAATATAGCGCTCTAAAGCCATCTTTCCATCCGATTTTTTTACCCTCTTCATAGGTTCTACCATAATAAGAAATACCTATTTCATAGATTCTAATATTTTTGATTCTAGAAATTTTCGCTGTGACTTCTGGTTCAAAACCAAATCTTTTTTCTTTGAGTAGAATATGTTGGATGATTTCAGTTCGGAACATTTTGTAACATGTTTCCATATCTGTTAGATTTAGATTGGTTAGCATATTTGAAAATGTTGTTAATAATTTATTTCCAATAGTATGCCAAAAAAATAAAATTCGGTGAGGTTTACCTCCGATGAAACGGGAACCATAAACTACATCGGCATGGTCGTCTAAGATCGGACGAAGTAATAAGTTGTATTCCTGTGGATCATATTCTAAATCGGCATCTTGTATAATTAAAAAATTACCTGTTGCTTTCGATATTCCAGTATGAAGTGCCGCTCCTTTACCTTTATTGATTTCATGTTTAAAATAGGTTATGTGTAGTTGGGGTGTTTCAGCAATGTATTTTAGAATGGCCTGTTCAGTTTGATCTTTAGAACAATCATTAACTATAATAATCTCCTTTTGGATATTGTTAATTAATTCGACTTCTTTTATCTTGTTTAAAATGAAGTGAATAGTTTTCTCTTCATTGTATGCCGGAATAATTATGGATAATTTTTTCATGATTATTTTCTAGTATCTTATACAATATTACAAATAATAAATTTAATGCAATACTTCTCTTATTTATTCGGTTATTAAGCTCGTTCGTTGTAAGCAAAGCGCCGTATTCAGTAACATGACTACCATCTGGTAAATAGCATGTATCGTTTAATGGGATTTCGCTCAAATCAATCACATTGAGCTTATGTTTATTCATCGTAAAGTTGAATTTTTTAACAAATCTGACAGGTGTTTTCCTTTTGTAGTATGAGTGTAGAGGAGGACTTATCATAGTTAATTCAATTTTATTGTTTAATTGTCTTATTAAAAACAAACCAATAAAGAATGAAAATAGCGTAAAAAACAATAAAAATGAGATTGAGTTTATAACCATTTTAACATTTATTTAATGTTTACTCCTGAATTTAATAGGATGTCAACCCCATTTATTTGTTGTGTGGCTTGTGTTAAAAATAAAACTGTTTCCGCAACTTCTCTAGTTGTTAAAATTTTTTTTAATGGGTGATTATCGTTCATTTGTTGAAGAATTCTTTCATCTGTATCTCTGGTGAAATTAGTTAACATGAAAGAAGGCGATACTGAGTTAGATGTGATATTAAATTTTAAATTTTCAGAAGCCCAAGATTTAACGAGGGATTCTAAATATGCTTTATTTGCAACATAAATAGAAGAGCCGATAAGTGGAGCGTTTAATAGCATCGAAGTAAGAATAGTGATGATTTTTCCTTTTTTCTTTTTTCTAAAACTATTGATTGCTGCTTGAGTTAATATAATAGTTGGTATAATAGTTTCGTTAAATTCATTACTAAAAACATCAGTTGATATTTTATGAAAATATGTTTTTATTGGTTCCCCAACATAAGCGTTATTAATGAAAACATCTAAATCTAAATCCTTAATTTGTTCACTGACTAAATTAACTTCATCCAAATTTTTAAAGTTACATTTAATACCTTTCGTATTTTTCAGTTCATACTCTAGTTTTTCAACATTTGACAATGAACTATTATACGTAAAATAAACTTGATTATTTGGGTCTTTCGCTAAAATTCGAGTAATTGCTTCACCTAACCCTGATGAACCACCTGTAATTAATACATTCATTGTAATAAGCCTATTTGAATTTTCCCTTTTGCTACTATTTTTGAATCGCTATTTCTGAAAGAATATTTGAATTCTATTGATTTCACTGACTCATAATATCCATCTATTTCAGCTTTGAAATTTAATTCATCATTTAAATAAACAGGGTTTTTGAATTGAATTTCTTGAGAATGAATGATTACATTTTTGGTAGGTAAACATTCACCTATGAAATAAGATAAAAAAGCATTTAAGATGTTGCCATGCATGACAATCCCTTTGAACCCTTTCTCAATAGCAAATTCTGAATTTGTATGCAAAGGATTACGATCTTTTGACAATTGAATAAAATGACCGTACGTTTCACTTGTTATCGTAAAACTCTGTTCATATACATCCCCTATATTAAACATTATATTCCTTTCTCTTGAATACAAGTAATCATTTCACTAACATCATTCCAACTTTGAATCTCTTTTGATGTAAAACGAATTTTAAAATATTTTTCAATTGCTACAACTAATTGAATATGAGTTAATGAGTCCCATTCTTCGACGTCATTCGCTATTGTGTTTTCAGTTATTACGATATCCTCATTGTCTAATACATCAACGAAAATGGTATTAATTTTTTGTGTAATTTCGAATCTTTCCATTTTTATTTTATTTTAATTTCGTTTTCTCTCGATTTGTATTTATCTATTGCTAATTCCCAAAAAGATTCTTTTTGATTAAACCCTAAATTCAAATAATGATTTTCTACCATTTCATTTTTTGAAGAAGGAATGTATTCACCAATAATTTTCTTGTAATTATTTTCATTTGCAAAGTTAACAATAGTATTTAAAACAAAGTTCTCCATTCCTCTTTTTAAAACTCTACAACTCATAAACCATGTATCTATGAATAATTCTTGGTTGTCTCTTTTTTCTAGAATAATCACGCAAATTAAACCATTGTCACCAAATTTATCTTCTAGGGTAAATGCAAAAGTAGCATGCTCTTTCGACGTGCACAAAAGTTCGATGTCGGATTCATTATATCGAACCGTTCGCAAATTGAATTGATTGGAGCGTTGAGAGAGTTGGGCAACTCTTGGTGTATTGAATTTATTAAACGATTCAACCAATGATAGCATATTTAAGCTTTTTAAGAAATCACCTTCGTTGGTGAATTTTTTCTGAACAGTAGCTCTTTGGGCTTCAATTTGGTAAAGTTTAGTTCGCTCGTTGTCTTCTTTTGAAAATGAATTTGTTTCAAATAAATTCAAAGTGTAAAGATATTCAAGATATTCTGCTGGATCCTCTGGTAATTCTGGAACACATATTGACGGAATATTTTCTCTAACTATATTTCTTTCAAATGGGTTATCATCTAGGAAAACCATTGAGTCGAATCCAATGTTAAGTATGCTTTGTATTTGACGAATGTTATCCGCTTTATTTTCCCAATTGGCAATAAAAACAGAAATATCGTCTAATCGAAGCACCATATCCGGATGGTTTTCAAATGGGACTTTAGCCACTGATTCTGTGTTTTTACTACATACAGCAACAATAATCCCTCTGTTTTTTAGTTTTTTCACCCAATATTGGAATTCGGTAAATGCTTTACCAATTCCTAAACTTCCAATTTGAATATTTTCAACACCATCATCTCCAATTATACCGCCCCAAGTTGTATTATCCAAATCAAGAATGACACACTTTTTAATTTTTCCATTAATGGCATTAATAATATCAAGTATTTTAGATGCTACATAAGGTAATGAATTTATACTTAACACCATTTCGGTATTGATGTAAACTGAAGGATGGAATAAATTTTCTTTTCCTATTTGATTTTGAATGGATGAAAGGTCACAAATGTAAAAATTTGGATGATTGGAAGCAAATTCCATTAAATTAAAATTTAATTTCCTGAGCTGGAATAAGAATGATGATTCGGTCTTATTGGCAAAATTCCCAAATATTGAATCATTTATTTCTGAATAATTTAAGAAAATAACTTTTGCTTTTAGTTTTTCAGATAATATAATATAGATAGAAGAAATAGACTCCATTTCGTTAAAAGAAAGTGAAGATTGTTCTTCAACTTTCAGTTTGTTGTATTTCCCTAAAAGTTTATGAGAAGATTGAAATAGAATTACAAATTCAGGTTCAAATTCGTATAATTCTGAAGTTGGATCATAAACTTGTCGTTCTATTTGATTGAAATCAGCTTCTAAAATCTCCAAATCAAAACCATGATCGAAACCAATTCCTCTAATAGCTTGATTTAGAAATTGAGTAGCTGTATCACCTAGAAGTGCAATTTTTATTTTTTTTAATCCTCTAAAATCGTTCTTCAAATTCTTTTTTAGTTGAGCAAATTCTTTCATTGAGTTTTTCTTTTTCTTTTCCCCATTATTGTAATAGAGTTGTCATTGTAAATTTCTATAAAATTTTCTGAAATTTTTTGATTTAAAATGACTCCATTTTTATAGATCACGCAATCAAATAGGTCTAAATTAAGTGTTTTTGAAGAGTGATTTTTTACATGAATAATTTTATTTTTTCTGTGGTACTCAAATTCAATAAAAACTTGTTCAGACAATAAATCTTTGTTATCAAAGTAAAAGTTTTGATAACCTTTTTTGATCACTTTTTGAGCAATTGTTTCTCCAACTTGATCGAAGGGATGCGCATATTTTGGATTTGATTTTATAAAAATATGACTCTGAATAATGATTAAAAGGATTCCTCCTAAATAAACAAAGGATTTGTGAATAGGGGTAATTTTATAAATTTCGTTTAAAATTAGAGTGATGCCAAAAACAAAAGGAATAAGTATGAAACACCAAGTTCTTGCTCCGGGAATAACACTATGAATTAGCATGTACAAAAATGGTGAATACAAGAATAATAGTAAAGCTAAAGCAGTTTGGTGTTTAAGTTTGTTAGGAGATATAATGGTAATGAAAATTAGACAGATTGTCAATAATAGTAGTATTAATCCACTTTTAACACCTAACAGTTTATCATAAATTCCTTTTCCGTTGAAGTTTATATAATCTAAAACAACAGTACGTTCTATTTTTTGTGTGAACTTGTTATTGGTGATGGCTTCAATGCCATTAAAATATATAATTGGAGAATATAGTAGTATAACACATATACCAATGACTAAATTTAAAATTAAAAAATGTTTAATTGTTAAGTGATTTTTATATAATAAGAAACATAAATAGATGAAAAATGTAGCGAAGACATATAAGTAAATAGGAATGGTGTAAAATCCTAAAATAGAGCAAATAGAGAAAATAATTAAATCTATTGAATTGAATTGTTTAGAAAGATGGTAAAGACAGATAAAACTTATTAAAGTAAAAAAAATGATCAACATATATCCTCGAGCAAAAACACTATAAAAGCTGAAAATGTAGCTAAAAGTGAATATAATATGAGGAATAATGACAACTTTATGGCTAAACTCTTTCCTCAGAAAAAAATACAGAATACCAGAAGTAATTCCTCCTATTATTATATTGGGAAGTCTTAAATTGAGAATTGTATCGAATGGAAAATAATAGAAAACATTTGAAATTAAAGAGAAAAATACATGATTGTTAGGTTCAGGATAATCTGTTAAACTACTAACAAACCCTTTTGATGTGAAGTTTAGGTAAGTAAAAGCTTCATCAATGTAAATAGGGTAAAAGTTGATTCTAAATAAATTAATAAACAAGTATAGAATGATAATCGTGATTAAGTAAATATACTCCTCTTTTTTTAATCCAATAAAATAAACTTTACTTTTCATTTGATTTATTTCAAAAATCAAAAGTAAAAAGAATATTAGAATAAATTTAGACTGCTGTGAATTATCTCTTATTAGATAAAAATTGTTATTTTTGGTTGGTATAAGTCCTTCTTTCTATTGGAATTTATGTGATTATTTTATGAAAATTAATTTTTAAATTTTGAATTATTCATTCTTAAGTCCTATTTTTAGTTGGATTGAAAAAAAGGCTGTTCATTCATTATATCCTTATTTTTTAACGCTTACACTTATATTATTAAGTTTATTTTTTGCTACACCGAGGTATTTGTATTTAGATTCAATGCCAGAAATTAAAGAAGGTTGGGAGATTGTGATGTTAAAATCAAAAGACTTAACAAATTCGTTAAAGCATTTAAAAGCAGATACTCATTCAGCAAAAACAGTTTTTAGACTCACGGTTCCGGTTTTTGTTAAATTGTTTTCCGCGAATCAAGTAATTACGTATTTTATTCAGGTTTTTTTAGGATTTGTTCTGATTCTTAATCTTTATAAGATTTCAAATAAGATTTTTGAAAATGCAATTTCTGCAACTTTTGTTACTTCAGGAATCGTTTTTCTTTATTTTGGAAGAGCTTGTTTTGTTGATTTTACATGGTATGATGGTTGGGCATTTTTTGCTTTAACAATGGCTTTATCAGTTAGAAATGTATGGATGTTGTCATTTTTTTGTTTAATAGCAGCATGGACAGACGAGCGCGCATTAATTGTTCTGCCGATAATCATGTTGTTCAAGCAAATTGAAAACAATAAATCAGGTGATTTTTCATTTAAAAATTTATGCAGACTAAATAAAGCTAGTATCTTCGTTCTAAGTTCAATAGGTTTATATTTTATAGTAAGAGGAACTTTAATGCTATTTTACAATATGCATACACCTAATGCTTCTGCTGATTTATCAACATTAAAGACAAATTTACCAGTTATTGGATTTGGGTTTTGGACATTTTTTGAAGGTTTTTGGTTGATTATTTTAGTTGCTTTGATTTATATGATTTATAATAAAAATTATATGCTAGCACTATTTATTTTACTACAAATAATTATTTCATCCTTAGTTTCATTTTCTGTTTTTGACATTACAAGAAGTGGTTCTTATCTTGTACCGATTTTATTTGTTACGTGCATTTATTTAAAAGAAAAAATGGAAATAAAAGAAATTAATTTACATTTATTCGCTGGGTTTTTACTAACCTTTTTATTTCCTGCTTATTACATAATTGGCACTCTAGGTATGTATCAACCCATTTATTTTGAAGCGTTGAATTTCATCTTAAATAAAACTTTGTAATAACATGATTCCTTTTTTTTCTATTATTATTCCCTCTTATAATCGGGCAGATTTTATTAAAAATACGATAGAGTCAGTTCAATTTCAAACTTTTGAAAATTGGGAGTGTATTGTTGTTGACGATGGTTCGATAGACAATACTAGAGAGATAATTGAAGCTTTGATTATAAAGGATTCGCGCATTAAATATATCTATCAAAATAATGCAGAAAGAAGCGCTGCTAGAAATAATGGAATTAAAAATGCTCAAGGAAAATATGTTTGTTTTTTAGATAGTGACGACTCTTTTGAGCAAAATCATTTGAATGAATTATACAATGAGATTGAGTTAAAAAGAAACCCAATCGCACTTTTTTTTACCAATTATATTATTTGCCAAAACGAAAAAAAAATTCCTCAAATTTTCCCGAAATTAGGTGATGATGTTATAGACTATCTTTTTTATAACCCGATTATACCTGCAAGAGTTTGTATTCATTCTAAAATACTAAATACTTTCAATTTTGATGAAGATATTGTAATTGTAGAAGATCTTTTATTATGGATTAAAATCGCTTTGAAATATCCATTGTTTCACATTGAAAAAGAAACGGTGATTTACAATTTACATGAGGATAATTCAATAAATATTAAAAATAATTCAGCCTTAAAAAGATTGAATGGAATAAAATTATTCATAAATAAATATCCGGAAATTAAAAATGAAATTCCTAAAAAAATGTGGGATAGTATTATTGG
>CANCQX010000063.1 GCA_947380375.1 Flavobacteriales bacterium | reverse complement strand
TGTATTACTAGCAAATGAAGCTGTAACTCCTGCTGGCAAACCAGTTGCTGTCCCGATTTCTGTTACCCCATTTGTTGTATGAGTAATATTTGTTAAGGTTGAATAAATACATAAAGTAGGTGAGCTTGAAGCAGCTGTTACTGTATTATCACTTGTTACTATGATTGTTCCTGTAGCATTTACACCTCCACAACCACCTGTTAATGGAATGCTGTAGTTGAAAATACCTGATACTGATGGTGTACCACTAATTGTAATTGTATTACTAGCAAATGAAGCTGTAACTCCTGCTGGCAAACCAGTTGCTGTCCCGATTTCTGTTACCCCATTTGTTGTATGAGTAATATTTGTTAAGGTTGAATAAATACATAAATTAGGCGAGCTTGAAGCAGCTGTTACTGTATTATCACTTGTTACTATGATTGTTCCTGTAGCATTTATACTTCCACATCCTCCTGTTAAAGGAATGCTGTAGTTAAAAACACCTGATGCTGATGGTGTACCACTAATTGTAATTGTATTAGCAGCAAATGAAGCTGTAACTCCTGCTGGTAAACCATCGGCCCCTGAAACTCCAACATTACTTATTCCAGTTGCTCCGGTTGTTGTATGAGTAATATTAGTAATTGCTGTATTAATACATAACGTTTGAGAGCTTGAAGCAGCTGTTACTGTATTTTCACTTGTTACTATTATAGTTCCTGTAGCATTTATTACGCTCCCACATCCTCCAGTTAAAGGAATGCTGTAGTTAAAAGTGCCTGGTGCTGATGGTGTTCCACTAATTGTAATTGTATTAGCTTCAAACGAAGCTGTAACATCTGCTGGCAAACCTGTTGCTAAACCAATTCCAGAAGCTACCGATGTAGTATGCGTAATATTTGTTAACACTGAATTTACACATATAGAAGGTGTACTAGAGGATGCTCCTGCTGAATTTATTGCATTAACGATTATTGTACCAATAGCATTAATACTTCCACAACCACCAATTAAGGGGATAGAATAGTTAAAAGTACCAGCTTCTGTTGGTGTGCCACTAATTGTAATTTTATTAGTTTCAAAGGAAAATGAAGCTGTAATACCTACTGGTAAACCTGTTACCGTTCCTATATCTGTTGCGCCTGATGTTGTGTGAGTTATATCTGATAATGGTGTATTAATACATAAAGTAGGTGAACTTGATGCTGCACTAACTGTGTTTTCTGCATAAAAATTGATAGTATACGTTGCAGACTCTGTTGCTGTACTACAAGAATTATTACTTGTAACAGTCATTGTTAAAACAACCGTATTTCCAACATCTCCAGATGTAGGTGTATAGATTGGTTCTGTACCTGGTGTAATTGTACCAGTACCATTATGAGTCCATGAAATGGTACCATTAGTTGTATTAACTCCTGAAACTGTTGCTATTTCATTTGAACAAATTGTTTGTGTACCTTCTATAAAAGCCGTTGGTAAACCTTCAACAGTTATATTATAAGTTGCAGTTGCAGTTGCAGTTGCAGCACCACAAGAATTATTGCTAGTAACAGTCATTGTTAAAACAATAATATTTCCTGCATCGTCTGATATAGCTGTATAGATTGGATTTAAAGTTGTTTCTGTACCTGATGTAATTACCCCTTTTCCATTATGCGTCCATAAAATAGAACCATTAGATGAACTTGCACCTGTAACTGTTGCCGTTCCGTTTGAACAAATTTTTTGGTTACCTCCTGCAGTTGCTGTTGGTAATTGATCAATAATTACAGTTACAGCTAATCTTGATAAACTTTCACAATTTGGATTTCCAGTTACTTTTTGTGATGCATAATAAGTAGTTCCATTTACTAATGGTATAGTTGATAAATAGGCCGTACCATTTGTGGCCAAATTGTACCAAATTATAGTTGAACCAGCTGCAACAGTAGCTGATAAATCTGACACTTTCGCAACTGTTGAAGAACAAAAATTTTGAGTTGAAGAAGACGTTGTAGGAATAGCTGGACTTGCATTTACTTTAACAACAACTGGTTTGATATTAAAACAAGATAATGCATCTGTTCCTTTTATATAGTATGTTCCTGACACCATGTTTGTAGGTGTCGCATAAGAGGTTGATGCTCCTGCATCAGCCCAATAAGTGTAAGTTAAACCAGATGTACTTCCTTGGGTTACAGATGGCGCTGTGATATCAACAGATGAAGGTGAACATACTGCACTTGGATTTGTGATCGTAACATTTGGGTTATTAACATTTACAGTAACCATAGCAGATGAAGTGCAACCAAGTAAACTTGTTCTCGTAACTGTATAATTGGTGGTTGAAGAAGGTGAAACAATAACTGTTGAACCAGATATCGCTCCAGGATTCCAAGTATAAGTGTCTAACTCGAGATGTACTTCGAAATTAAAATCCCAATTTCGAGCTGTTCCTCCATAATAAGCCTGACCATTTGCGTATGCATTCGAATTAGCATATACCCAATCAATTGATACTCCTGCACCTATTTCTATGTAATAGGAAGTTCCAGCAGTTAAAGTTACATCTGTTCCTGTAAATATAAGATCATCCCAAGAGTTGGTATTTGCTGGTTTTGAATAAGAAATACTTTTTAACAAAGTTCCACTTCCAACAGAACCAGAATAAATTTTTGCAGTAATCATCCCACTTGCTGCACCATAGGTAGCTGTTTGAACTCTTATTTTCTTTAAAATTCCCGTTTGTCCTGCAATGAAAGTTTGTTGTCCACTATTTCCACCAAACCAATAACCAGTTCCTGAACCAGTTGTGAGATTTTGATCCAATACCAATGTATTTGCTACTGATAAATTTGTAGTTGCTCCTGCACAAATAGTAGTAGAGGTTGTAGAAGCGGATAATGGAATTTGATTTGGTTCTGAAATAGTTACTGAACTAATTAGCTGACAATTATTAACATCTTTAACTACAAAAGTAAATGTTCCTGCAGCAAGATTAGTGATGTCTTTAGTTGTTGCGTTATTAGACCACATATAAGTGTAAGGTGATGTGCCACTACTTACAGCAAGATTTACAGAGCCATTTGTACCGCCAAAGCAGTTATTATTCGTTTTACTTATTGTTGCTATTGGATAATTATTACTTGTAATGTAAGTGTTAAAAACTAAATCATAATTCGCGGAATTAGAAGACCCTTCAGCATAGGTATTTGATAAGCTATTCGAAAGTTGATTATATCCCGTAGAGATTAAAATTTCACACGTATAAACACTATTTGCGGTAACATTTACACTATTAACAGGAAAATTAATGGGGAAATAGGCAGATGTTGTAGTATTAAAATTACCATTTCCTTGGCTGATTAATGCGCCAGTTGTTCCTCCTCCAGAAAACACTTTAAATGTAAAATTAACTGTACCCGAACTTTGCCCATTCGTTTTAAATTCAACTTTCGTTAAAGAGCCTGATTTTGAAGCTGTAAAAGATTGCCATTGATCAACACTTGAAGCTGCGTTTCCTCCAATTGTATTCGATTGATCCAATACTTCAGGGCAACTCGATATTTGAGCATTTATTTTTAAAAAAAGAAATAAATGAAAAAGTAGTATTAAGAAAGTAATTTTTTTAGTCATCGATTATTCTTTATGTTAAAATTTATTTGTTAAACTGCTATAATAAAAAATTAAAAAACTGAAATTCAATAAAGAATTCTATATCGAATCGTTTTTGGAATTTCTTTAAGTTGCTTCTCTAAATCTGTATTGTGTAAATTATCAATATCGGTTATTACGTAACCCATATTTTCATTAGTTTTTAAATATTGTCCAATGATATTGTAGTCAAATTCTGATAAAATAGTGTTTATATGTGCTAAAATACCTTTCACATTTTCATGAATGTGCATAATTCTATGAGCACTTTGAAACTCTGGTAATTGAATTTCTGGTAAATTTACACTTCCAAAAGTACTACCTGTATTGATGTATTGAATTACTTTTTTAGCAACAAAGTGAGCTATATCCAATTGTGCTTCCTCGGTATTTCCTCCAATATGAGGTGTTAAAATAACATTGGGTAATCTTTGTAATTCCGATGAAAAATTTTCTTTTTCTCCTATTGGCTCATTTGGAAAAACATCAATAGCTGCACCTTTTACTTTTCCTGATTTTAAATTTTTTACTAAAGCTTCTAAATTTATGATATGTCCTCTCGACAAATTTAAGAGAACAACACCTTCTTTCATTTGCTTAAAAGCATCAGTGTCAATTAAATGATTATTACTATCGCGTTCATCTACATGCAAGGTTACTATATCGGAAAGTGCTAATAATTCTTCGAGTGACGAACATTTTTTTGCATTACCCAAAGCTAATTTATCGGATATATCATAAAAATAAACCATCATACCAAGCGCTTCCGCTATGACTGATAATTGTGAACCAATACTTCCATAGCCTATAATACCCAATTTTTTACCCCGAATTTCAACACTTTTTTCAGAGGAAGAATCCCAAATACCATTGTGTAATTGTGTGCTTTTTTCGAAAGTGTTACGAATTAACATTATCATTTCTCCTAATGCTAATTCAACAACAGATCGGGTATTGCTATAAGGGGCATTAAAAACTGCAATCCCTCTTTTAGAACATTCTTCTAAATTCACTTGGTTTTTTCCTATTGAAAAGATACCAATAGTATGTAATTTTAGAGCTGCATCTAAAACACGAGGTGAAATTTGTGTCTTCGAATGAATCCCTAAAATAGAAACGTCTTTAATTTTATTGCACAATTCATCTTCGCTCAATGATTCGTTGACTATTTCAACTGAATAACCTTCATGTTTGAAAATGGAAAGAGCATCAGCGTGAATATTTTCTAACAATAATACACTGATTCTATTTTTTGGATATGAAACCGAAGCTTTGTAAGAAAGATCGAATAAAATTTCATCTAACGATGGAGCTAAACGATCTGCTTTTTCAATCACAACGGCTCGACTAACGTTTTCAGTAAAAGCATAAAATTTTGTAGCGGCTCCGCCTTGGAGAGTTTCGTAATCTGTATAACCGTCACCGATCATAATTACTTCACCTTCCAAATTCAAGGATTTTATTTTTAGAACTTTTCCTTTGTTTTCACACAATTCATCTTTTTCATCAAACCCAATTATTTTTCCATCATGGTCGAACCGAAACGTATTAGCTAAAACATGAGATGGTTTAATTCCATATTCTTGCACAATTGGAATGATAATTTCTTTAAATCCGTTGGAAATGATATAAATATTTTCTGCATTTTGTTTAAAAAAAACGCGGTTACGGATAACAGATTCAGAAACTTTGTGGCGCAATTCTTCTATCAATTCTCCTAAATGATCTCGGTTTGCCTGCAACAAAGCGATACGTTTGGTTAATGATTCTTTTAAGGATAACTTTCCTTCCATTCCAAGATTTGTCAAACGTTGAATTTCATTTAGAACTTGTATACCAACCGAACTATTTTTGTAAATCACTTCACACAAAATATCCAACGCCTCCACCTGAATAAAAGTACTATCAAAATCAAAAATAAAAGTTTCCTTGTCGCTCATTTGTCTATTCAGTTAATAGAATAGTTAAAGGTAACAAAAGTACAAAAATCAAGATCAGTTTATGTCAAATTAATACTAACAAACTATTAATTTCCTATATTTTAAAATGGTTAAATAATTTTAGTAATCCATTTTATTTAAATTAATTAATTGTAAATCATTAACTTATAATTAATTAACTAATTTATATAACTCGATTCAAAGAAAATATACTTTTAATCTGTTGTAGGATTGAATTGTTGAAAAGGATTAAAACGATTGATTGTATTCACCTCTTTTAATTGTTGATTTTCTACACGTACAACTCGACCTGGGTATTTTTCTACCATCGTCATATCGTGTGTTGCCATAAATACAGCTGATTTTTCTTCTTGAGCCACAGCAATTAATAAATGCATAATTTCTTGTGAAGTTTCAGGATCTAAATTTCCAGTAGGTTCATCTGCTAAAATCAATGCTGGCTTGTTCAATAAAGCACGAGCAATTGACAAACGTTGTTGTTCTCCACCAGATAAAGCATATGACATTGCATTCATCTTTTTTTCCAATCCAACCAATTGCAATACTTCAGTAGCTCTTTTTTGCATTAAATCTTTATCTGTCCAACCAGTAGCTCCCATTACAAAAAATAAATTTTTTAAAACAGTTCTATCCGTCAATAATTGAAAATCTTGAAAAACAACTCCAATTTTACGGCGTAACATAGGAATATCTTTCTTAGTCAATGTTTTTAAATTGAATCCAGCTACACTTCCTTCTCCTTCTGAAAGAAGAACTTCTCCGTAAAGCGTTTTAAGAAGAGTACTCTTTCCACTACCTGTTCGACCAATAAGGTAAACAAATTCAGCTTCACCTAATATAAAATTCACTTCATCTAAAACAACCGAATTTTGTTGGTAAATTTTAGCGTTTTTTAATTCAATAACATTTTTCACTGGAGTCATATTTTATTGTAAAGTTGCTAAAAAAAGCTGATAGTTTCGATAATTGAATCGTACAATTAAATCTTTTTATTTAACTATTTTTGACGAACTAAAAGTAGATATATGTCAAAAACAAAAATCACAATTAATAGTAATGGATCAATGAAAGTAGAAGGAGATTTCGAAATCGTTGATAAGTCGGGTAATTCCTATGATTTAGGGGGAAGAGAGATCGTTGGACTTTGTCGTTGTGGACATTCTCAAAACAAACCATTTTGTGACGGTTCGCACAATGGAAAATTTGAACATCAAGCAGAAGCATTTGCTTTACCTCCAAAAAAATAAAATAAGGGTGCTTTATATATTTGAAGCACCATTATTTCCCATTTCCCATAAACCAGTAGAATGGTATTGATACACATCATCAGAACCTTCAATTGGTTCTTCTTCCATTATTTCCCATCCACCTTCCCATCTTCCGAGATTAGTGTTTAGATAGCCATTATAAATAACATCATGCCCCTTTTTAGATTGGTCTATTTGAACTTTATCATTTTCATCAATTGAATATGAAATGGGATAAGTTACTACAAAATGAATTTTATTTTCATCAATAAATCCTTTTACTATTGCAAGTTCATCACACAATTCACGGAATTCATCATCGTACACTTTTCCTTCAAATTTTCCTTCTTTAAGTTCCACGTACATTTCAAAATCTACATCATCAACTATACCATATTCTTCAGGATTATACGAAAATTTACCTTTCCAAACTAGAGATGAACTTGAGGATTGTGTCATACAATTTTAAATCTGATATTATATTTTGCATAAAGGTCGCAATTGAAGGTGTAAAATCAAATTTATTTTAAAATAGATTACTTGTTAATTCTACTATTTACTAGTTCTTAATAATAATTTTTAACTTATTTAATACAAAATAGTTTGCTAATTAAAATATTCATTTTATATTTGATTAATAATTCGTCAATTAAATGTTTAAATAATGAGCAAATTAAAATTTTTAAAAGTGGGAGATTTAGCTCCAATTTTTTTAGCTAAAGATCAAGATGGAAATACGATTGATTCAACTAATTTCAATGGTAAAAAATGGGTTATTTATTTTTATCCAAAAGATCAAACACCTGGTTGTATTGCACAAGCATGTAGTATTCGTGATAATTATTCATTTTTATTAAATGAGGGAATTAGTATTATTGGAGTGAGTGCTGATAATCAAAAATCTCATCTTAATTTTATTGAAAAGCAACAAATACCTTTTCCCTTAATTGCTGATGAAGACAAAAAAGTAATTGAAGCTTTCGGAGTATGGGGAGAAAAGAAATTCATGGGTAAAATTTATGATGGTATTCATAGAACGACTTTTTTAATAAATGAAGAAGGAATAATTGTTGGAATTATTGATAAACCCAATACTAAAGCGCATGCTGAAGAAATTTTAGAATTATTTAAAATAAATTAAAAGAACGTAAATAGATTACGTACTTATAAGTGCACCTTTGTAAAAATTAAAACAAACTAATAGTAAAACCCTTCAACTTTAAAGATGCTAACGATCATCGATAAAGGAGAAACAAAATAAAACGATATGGCAGTTAAAGAAGTAAACACAGACAAATTAAAAGCTCTTCAATTAACAATGGAAAAGCTAGACAAAGCTTATGGTAAAGGTACCGTAATGAAATTAGGAGATGCTCCAATTCAAGACATAGAAGTAATTCAAACTGGTTCTATAACATTGGATCTTGCATTAGGAATAAATGGTTTTCCAAAAGGAAGAGTTGTAGAGATTTACGGACCAGAATCATCTGGTAAAACTACATTAGCAATTCATGCAATTGCAGAATGCCAAAAAAATGGTGGTATAGCAGCTTTCATTGATGCAGAACATGCTTTTGATCAATTTTATGCTCAAAAATTAGGTGTTGATATTGGTAATTTATTGATTTCACAACCAGATAATGGAGAACAAGCATTAGAAATTGCTGATAACTTGATTCGTTCAGGAGCTGTTGATTTAGTTGTGATTGATTCAGTTGCAGCATTAACTCCAAAAGCAGAGATTGAAGGAGAAATGGGTGATTCACAAATGGGATTACAAGCTCGTTTAATGTCTAAAGCACTTCGTAAATTGACAGGTTCTATAAATAAAGCAGGATGTTGTTGTATTTTCATTAACCAATTACGTGAAAAAATTGGAGTAATGTTTGGTAATCCTGAAACAACTACAGGTGGAAATGCTTTAAAATTTTATGCTTCTGTTCGTATAGATATTAGAAGAGCAAGTCAAATTAAAGATGGTGATGAAATTATAGGAAACCGTGTTAAGGTAAAAGTGGTTAAAAATAAATTAGCTCCACCATTCCGTAAAGCTGAATTCGACATCATGTATGGTGGTGGAATTTCAAAAGTTGGTGAAATTGTTGATTTAGGAGTAGAATTGAATATTTTAAAGAAAAGTGGATCTTGGTTTTCTTACGGTGAAACAAGATTAGGACAAGGAAGAGATTCTGTAAAACAATTGATATTAGATAATCCTGAGTTGACGTTAGAACTTGAACTTAAGATTAAAGATGCTCTTGCAACACCTGGTATAGTAATACCAATGCTGGAACAAGAATAACTCCATATCGTTAAGAGCAGCGTTCAGAAATGAGCGCTGTTTTTTTATGTGGTAAACTCTATATTGAAAATAGAATTTAATGTAAATTTTCCATTAACTTTTTCAGTTGATGGAGGAACAATTAAGCCTTTTAAAACTCCTGTTTTACCTTTTGTAACTAAATCAATTAATTGTGCTTCAGTTAATGTTTTTCCCATTAACTCGAATGGAATTTTGAAACCGCAATTCGCGTAATTAGAACAACCAACTGCTGCCTTACCTTTCATTAACTTAGCAGTTTTGCATTTAGGACAATTCATTTCTTCTAATCTAATTTCTTCTTTTGGTTTTCTCGGAGCACGCGGTTTTGGAGGTGATTTTTCCACTACAGTTGGTGCAATTTGAATTGTTCTATGGTGTGAATTGAAAATAACTTCATTCGTTAAATCAACTACCATTTGTATTAGTTCTTTTTTAAAAACATCAGGTTCGTATTCCCCTTTTTCTATTAAGCGTAATTTACGTTCCCAATCACCAGTAAGTTCAGCACTTTTTAATAATTCATTTTGAATAGTATCAATTAATCCCATTCCTGTAGGTGTAGCGACTAGATTTTTTCGTTTACGCTCTATGTATTTTCTTCTAAATAAAGTCTCAATAATGTTTGCTCTTGTAGAAGGACGACCAATTCCTTGGTCCTTCATTAATTCTCGTAATTCTTCATCGTCAACATTTCTTCCTGCGGTTTCCATTGCACGCAATAAAGTTGCTTCCGTATAGTATTTTGGAGGTGAAGTTTTTCCTTGATGAATAATAGGAGCGTGTGGTCCTTTTTCCCCTTCTGTAAAAACAGGCATTAAACGTTCTTCCGGATTTTCTTTGGCTTCCTTTGAAATGGTTTCATCTGCATAAACAAGTCTCCATCCTGGATCGATTATCTGTTTTCCAGTTGCTTTAAATTCTAATTTTTCAACTTTTCCTAAAACTGTTGTATTCGAAACTTTACATTCTGGATAAAAAACAGCTATAAAACGTTTACTTACTAAATCATAAATATGTTGTTCGGCGGGAGTTATTCCAGAAGGAACAACACCAGTAGGTATAATTGCATGGTGATCTGTAACTTTTTTATCGTCGAAAACTGTTTTTGATTTGGGTATTGGTTTTCCTAAAAGTGGTGCTATTAGACGTGAATAATATTTCATTCCATTTAAAATGCCCGGAATTTTTGGATGAATATCTTCAGATAAATAGGTTGTATCAACACGAGGATACGTTGTTAATTTTTTCTCGTATAAATTCTGAATTAACTTTAAGGTTTCATCTGCTGTATAAGCATATTTTCGATTGGCATCTACTTGAAGTGATGTTAAATCATAAAGCCTTGGATTTCCTTCTTTTCCTTCTTTTTGTTCAAATGAAGTTATTTCAAATTCGTGTTGTTTTAAATAGTCTAATCCTTTTTTGGCCTTTTCTTCGGAATACAAACGATCGATTTGGCACAAAAATTCAGTATCTCGATAAATTGTCTTTAATTCCCAATATTCATCTGATCGAAAAGCATCAATTTCTTTTTGACGGTTGACAATCATAGCAAGTGTTGGAGTTTGAACTCTTCCAATTGAAAATGTAGATTGTCCTCTTCCAAATTTAACCGTAAACAAACGAGTTGCATTTATACCTAAAAGCCAATCACCGATTGCTCTTGCACTTCCAGCTGAATATAATCGGTCATAATCAGAAGAAGGTTTTAATTTTTGAAATCCTTCTCGAATTGCCTCTTCTGTAAGAGATGAAATCCACAAACGTTTAATTGGAACTTTGCATTTTGCCTTTAATAAAACCCATCGCTGAATTAATTCTCCTTCTTGTCCAGCATCCCCACAGTTAATTACTTCTGTACAATTTTGAACTAATTTTTCAATTAAAGTGAATTGTTTTCTAACACCATCGTTATCAATTAACTTTATTCCAAAATTTGCAGGAATAACTGGCAATTCTTCCAAACGCCAATATTTCCATTTCATATCATAATCGTGCGGTTCTTTTAAGGTACAGAAATGACCGAATGTCCAAGTAACTTGGTATCCATTTCCTTCATAATAACCATCCATACGTTGCTTTGCGCCGAGAACTTCAGCGATATCTTTTGCAACACTTGGCTTTTCCGCAATACAGACTATCATTTAATTGTGTTGGTTGCTTGAACTTAAAAAGGTAAATCTATGAAATAGCTTCTTCACCTTTCATTTTTTCTGCATTTTCGGCCATTTTCAAAGAATCGATCATATCTTGAATATCACCATTCATAAAAGCAGAAAGATTATAAATTGTTTTACCAATTCTATGGTCTGTAATTCGACCTTGAGGATAATTATAAGTTCTAATTTTTGCAGATCTATCTCCTGTAGAAACCAATGTTTTACGATGAGCAGCTCTAATTTCATGTACACGATCTAACTCTCTTTGATAAAGACGAGAACGCATTACTGTTATTGCTTGAGCTAAATTTTTATGTTGAGATCTACCATCTTGACATTCAACAACTAAACCTGTTGGAATATGCGTCAAACGAATAGCTGATTCAGTTTTGTTAATGTGCTGTCCACCCGCTCCAGAAGCACGAAATGTATCTCTTCGTACATCACCCATATTTAATTCAAAATCAACTTCTTCTGCTTCCGGCAAAACAGCTACAGTAATTGCAGAAGTGTGAACACGACCTTGAGATTCTGTTTCAGGAACACGTTGAACACGGTGAACTCCCGATTCAAATTTTAACATTCCATATAAACCCATCCCTTCTATGTTCATAGAAATCTCTTTGTATCCTTTTGTCGTTCCTTCAGATGAGTTGATTACTTCGTATTTCCAACCCATTTCTTTGAAAAACATAGTATACATTCTGAAAATGTCTTCCACAAAAATACATGCTTCATCCCCTCCAGTTCCTGCACGTAACTCCATAATGGCGTTTTTATCATCTTCAGGATCTTTCGGTATTAAAAGCATTTTTATTTGCTCTTCAACGATTGGTCTTTTTTGCTCCAATTCATAAATTTCCATCTTTGCCATTTCTCGCATTTCAGGATCTTTTTCACTATCAAGCATTTCTTTTGCACTTTTGATGTTGTCAAAAATGCTTTTATACTCTTTATAAGAGATAACAATTTCTTCTAAATCACGGTATTCTTTACTTAATTTCACATAACGATCCATATCAGAAATAATATCAGGATCGACAATTAAAGTTCCAACTTCAATAAATCGGTAATTAATTGCTTCAAGTTTTTTAAGTAAATCTTCCATTTTTTAAGAATAAATTTTAAGACTAAAAGACTAAAAGATTCAAGACTAAAAGACTTAATTGTCTTGATATCTTGAGTCTTTAAATCTTGAATCTAAATAAAATTAATATATAAATTCTCCGTATTCTGATCTAATTGTTAATTTTTTTCCTTCGTTATTTTCAACTCTTCCTATTATTTGAGCGTCAATATTGAATGATTTTGAAATTTCAATTATTGATGAAGCAATTTCTTCAGGAACATAAATTTCCATTCGATGCCCCATATTAAATACTTTATACATTTCCTTCCATTCTGTTTTTGACTCTTCTTGAATTAATTTAAAAAGAGGAGGGATTGGAAATAAATTATCTTTAACGATATGAACATTGTCAACAAAATGAAGAACTTTCGTTTGAGCGCCACCACTACAATGAACCATTCCAGAAATATCCTTTCTATGGTTATCTAGTATTTGTTTGATAACCGGAGCATACGTTCGAGTAGGTGATAAAACTAATTTACCAGCATTAATCGGTGAGTTCTCGATTGAATCTGTTAATTTTTTAGACCCAGAATATACTAAATCGCTCGGTACACTAGAATCGAAACTTTCAGGAAATTCAGTAGCAAGTTCTTTCGAAAAAACATCGTGACGTGCTGATGTTAATCCGTTACTTCCCATACCACCATTGTATTCAGATTCATAAGTAGCTTGACCAAAAGAAGCCAAACCTACAATTACATTTCCACCTTTGATGTTATGATTTGAAATAACTTCCGAACGTTTCATTCTACAAACAACAGTTGAATCAACTATTATAGTACGAACCAAATCACCGACATCCGCTGTTTCACCACCTGTAGAATAGATACCAATACCTTGAGATCTTAAATCTTCTAATAAAGTTTCAGTTCCATTAATAATTTCAGAAATTACTTCACCAGGAACCAAATTTTTATTTCTACCAATAGTAGAAGAAAGTAGAATATTATCAGTAGCACCCACACACAATAAATCATCAATGTTCATGATTAACGCATCTTGAGCAATTCCTTTCCAAACAGAAATATCACCTGTTTTTTTCCAATACATGTAAGCCAAAGACGATTTTGTACCAGCTCCATCAGCGTGCATTACGATGCAATAATTTTCATCACCCGATAAAGTATCAGGAACAATTTTACAAAAAGCTTGAGGAAATAATCCTTTATCTACATTTTTTATTGCGTTGTGGACATCTTCCTTTCCGGCAGAAACTCCTCTTAGATTGTAACGGGTATCAGACATATTCTATTTTGAAAGTGCAAAGATACGAATTCTTGACGATTTGTTTTAAACTTAACTTTCTAAAAAGTCAAGAATTTTAGTGGCTTTAAAAAAGATTAACGAAAATTAATAGTATCAGTTTATAGATTGTAATTTTTTATTTCCTAAATAGACTAATTTAGTACTTTTATTGTAAATTTTCAAATCAAAAGCAATGACAAAGTTCCGAACTATTTGGCCAACAGAAGATAAGTTTATTGAAGTAATAGATCAACGTAAATTACCCCACGAATTTGTAGTAGTGAAATTAGAAACTTACAAAGATGCTGAGATCGCTATAAAAGATATGACGGTTCGAGGCGCTCCTTTAATTGGTGCGACTGCTGCTTATGGCATATATTTAGCCGTACGTGAAATGATTGAAAATGAATTAGATGGTTCTTTTTTAGATCAAGCTTTCTCTGATTTAAGAGCTTCTCGACCAACTGCTGTAAATTTATTTTGGGCGTTGGATAAAATGCTAATCGCTTTGGATAATTGCGAAGGAGATTTTTTGAAAACAAGTTGGGAAGCTGCTGCTGCGATCGTTGAAGAAGATGTTGAAACGTGCCGTATGATTGGTGTTCATGGTTTACCAATCATTGAAGAGATTTCAAAAAGAAAAAATGGAGAAGTAGTAAATATTCTCACTCATTGTAATGCAGGAATGTTAGGTTGTGTTGAATGGGGAACAATTACCTCGCCCATTTACCAAGCTATTGCTAAAGGTTTGAAAGTACATGTTTGGGTAGATGAAACACGTCCACGAAATCAAGGGTCAAATTTGACATGTTATGAATTAACTAAACACGATGTTCCTCATACGTTAATCGTAGATAATGCCGGTGGTCATTTAATGCAACACGGCATGGTTGATATGGTTATCGTTGGTACAGATAGAACGACTCGTCAGGGTGATGTTGCTAATAAAATAGGAACGTATTTAAAAGCATTGGCAGCTAAAGACAATAATATTCCTTTTTATGTTGCATTACCTTCTACAACTTTAGATATGTCTATAAATAATGGATTAACTGAAATTCCGATTGAAGAACGAAATCAGGATGAAGTTAGATACATGATTGGAAAAGGAGCGAACGGAGAAATAGGAAATGTATTGATTTGTCCAGAAACAACCCCTGCAAGTAATTATGGATTTGATGTTACACCAGCACGTTTGGTTACTAAAATAATTACAGAAAGAGGAGTATGTGATGCATCAGAAGCAGGATTATTAGAATTATTTCCTGAATATAATTAAAGTAAGAATACCTTTTTTAGATGATTAGAGCACCGAAAACATATTTAATTTGTGTGATTACATGTTTGTTTTCGGTATTCGTTTATTCTCAGAAAAACGAAGAGAATAATCTTAAACAATTATTGAAAGACGAAAAAGATATCTCTAAAAATTTTAGGCATTTATTAGCATTGGGGGAATATTATAAACTGCATAATATTCATCGGGCCGATTCTTTAAAAGGTATTATTTTATCCAAAGGCACGAATTTAAATAATGAAAATTGGTTTCGAGCACTATTATATTTCGCAGAAATAGCTGAAATACAAGGTAATAATGATCAGTATATAAAAAAAGTTAGCGCATTTATTCCGTTTTTATCTAAAAATTTATCCGATGAATTGAAGTTCAAAGAATATTACCATTTAGGGAAATATTACAGAAATCGTTTGGAATTAGTAAAAGCTAAATCATTTTTTAATAGTTCATTATCTCTAGCAATAAAAGCACGAAATAATGTTGAAATTGCTGAAAGTTATTCATCGATTGCATTGAATTTTATGCTTTCGAATCATAAAGATTCTGCGCTTTATTACACAGAAGAATCGATTAAGTATGCAAGAAGATCAGCTAATAAAAGTGTTTTAGCAGAAAGCTTTAATAATCAAGCTAATATATATTCTTATTTTGGACAAGTTGAACTAAGTGTTGCAAAAAATTACTTCAGTTTACAGTTAGCTTCAAGTGCAAACGATTTAGCTAAAATGGCAAGATATACGCGTGAAATTGGTAAATCTCAATTGTCGATTTCGAATATTGATGAAGCTGAAAAATACTATAATCAATCGATTGAATTTTCAAGACAAATTTTTGATGAACGACAAATAGCTTTAGGTTATTCTAATTTAAGCACAGTTTTTAAAGAACGAAAAGATTACGTTAAAGCCATTGATTATAATAGAAAGGCAATTGCTAAATTAATTTCAGTAAACGATTTAAATGGTTTGGGTGAGGTGTATAATAATCTTGGAATTATTTATCGAGAACAACATCAATATAAGTTAGCGGATCATAGTTTTAATAAGGCCTTGGTTTATTATGAGGCTACAAACAATCGTGAACAAATTGCAGGAGTTTATCACAATGTTGGTACTGTTTTTAAACAACAAAAAAAATACGATGTTGCTTTGAATTATCTGTATAAATCGATTGAAATTCGAAAACAATTTGGTTCAAAAAGGAATATTTTTCATACCTATCGGGTTATTGCAAATATCTATAGTGAATTGGGTAAAACGAAAGAATCTTTGAAATTCATGCATATATACCTGAATTATTTAGATAGTAATATAACAGTTCAAGAGTCTGCTAAAATAGCTGAGTTGAGTGAATTATACAGATCAGAGAAAAGAGAGAGATTGATTCAAATGCAAGCTGATTCAATTAATAGACAACACCAAGAAAAATCTTTTACATCGACGAAATTAGAAAATATTGAGTTGAAAAATCGCCAAAAATCGTATGTGATAATTGGTTTTATCATTATTAGTATTTTAGCCGGAATAATAGGATTTTATCGTTCAAATCAAAGAAAAATAAAGCAACAACAAAAAGAGGCAGAAATGTTGCAGACGTTATTAAGAACACAAATGAATCCCCATTTTATATTTAATTCAATGTCTGTCATTCAAAGTTATATTTATGATAATGATGTTAAAAATTCTTCTAAATTTTTAGTCAATTTTTCTAGGTTGATTCGACTAATATTAGAAAATTCACCGAAAGAATTTATTCCTATTTCTACTGAGGTAGAAATTCTTCAAAAATATTTAGAAGCACAAAAATTAAGATTTGAAGAACGATTCGAATTTTCCGTTGAAGTAGAAGATCAAATGATGCTAGAAAACGCAATGATACCTCCAATGATTACACAACCCTTCATTGAAAATGCAATTGAACACGGGCAGTTACATTCTGTGAAGGATGGTTTTATAAGAGTTCTCTTTTCTAAAAATAAAGAAATGTTAGAAATAAGAATTGAAGACAATGGAATTGGTAGAAAAAGTGCTGAAAAAAATAAGAAAAGTAAGGATCATACAAGCATGGCTTTGAATATTACACGTGAACGAATAGCTAATTTAAACAGCAAGTATAAAACGAATGGTTATTTGTTGGTGGAAGATTACGATAAAATTTTGGAAACGGGGACAAAAGTGTTAATTTCGTTACCATACCAAGTGGAAGTTCAAACTAACAAAAACGGTTTAAAATGATAAAAGCGCTTGTTATAGACGATGAAAATAGAACAAGAGATCTAATTGCAAAAATGATTAATTCATTTGGATTAGACATTAAAGCAATTTCTGCTGGTGAAAGTGTTGTATCTGGATTGAAAGCAATTGAAGAGCATAATCCAGATATAGTATTTTTAGATATTCAAATGCCTGATGGAACCGGCTTTGATTTGTTACGTTCTATTCCCAATAAATCATTTGAAGTTATTTTTATTACTGCTCATGAAGAATTTGCAATAAAAGCTATCAAGTTTAGTGCGTTGGATTATATCTTAAAACCGATTGATGCTGATGAATTAAAAGTTGCTGTAGAAAGAGCGATTAAATCATTAGGAAATAAAAAAGAAGAAAGTCAGTTTGATGCTCTTCAATTAAATATTCAACCCAATCAAAAACGCAGATTGGTTTTAAAAACACAGGAAAGTGTTCATGTTGTAGAATTAGATTCAATCATTCGTTGTGAATCGGAAAGAAATTACACTTCCTTTTTTATTACAGGTGGAAAGAAAATAGTTGTTTCAAAGACGTTAAAAGATTACGAGATTCTTTTGGCGGGACATAATTTTCTTAGAGTTCAACAATCTCATTTGATAAATTTAGATTTTGTCTCAAGATATGATAAAATAAATGGCGGAACTATTGTCATGAAAGATGCATCTGAAGTTCCTTTATCTCAAGCTAAAAGAGAGATTTTTTTTAAAATATTAGAAAATCTTTAATTGGGTTTGATTCATTGATAAGAAAATAACATTTAAAGCCGGTTATTTTTTCACTAAATTTTATATTTACGTTTAAGACTTATAATTTGAATCGAAGTTAACTTTCAATTGGTCTTTCCAACGAATTAGCTGTAAATTTTTCCGTAATCGCGTTTCGCTTTTTCGCGAAAAAGAGCGTGGAGGAAAGTATTTACGTGCGGTTTCACGTAAAGAAATGAAGTGAAAAATTCCTTGGAAAGCTCCTTGATTTTTGCTTACTTTTCATCAAGAAAGAGAAAGCACTGCTTTCGAAGACTAAACGTTAGTGCAAGGAGTAAGAGAAATATTAATTGAAGTGAGATTTATAATTTATCCCAATTACACCTTTAACTGAAAAAGGGACCAACTTAAAAAAGCTAATCCCTCCAAAAAAGTATTTCAAATCTATTATAAAGATTTAGTTCTTCCTCCGTCAACAGGGACATTTATCCCATTGATATAAGATGCAGCAGGAGAAGCTAAAAATGCTATTGCGTTTGCAATTTCCTCTGGTTGTGCAATTCTATTC
>CANCQX010000062.1 GCA_947380375.1 Flavobacteriales bacterium | reverse complement strand
ATTCAGCTAAAAGAAGTATTAGTTGATTGGGGAATTCCATCAAATGATTTACTGATAGAAACAAAGTCTAGAAACACTCATGAAAATGCTTTGGAAACAAAAAAAATATTAAATAGATCATACCCCCATTTTAAAAAATTCTTATTAATTACTTCGGGTTTCCATATGAAACGGTCACTAGCTTGTTTTAAAAAAGAAAAAATAAATTGCACCCCTTTCTCAACTGAATTAATAACAGGACCAAAATCTAATTATTATTGGGATCAATACATAGTTCCAAATATAGAAACACTTTTTGGATGGAATAAATTGATAAAGGAATCAATAGGATATATAACTTATTATTTTGTAGGATACATTTAAGATAGAATTAAAAAAAATTAAGAAATAAGACAACTAATTTACATCAATAACTAATCCATCATAAGCTACAAAGACATTTTGAGGTAACATTTTCTCAATTTCTTTAAAAGTTCCAAAAGTATGGGAAACATGAGTCAAATATGCCTTTTCTGGTTTTATTTCATTAATAAACTTAAGTGCTTCCTCTAAATTAAAATGTGAAACATGTTCTTTTTGATGAAGTGCATTTACTATGAGTGTTTTAGTTCCTTTAACTTTTTCTATTTCATATTTAGAAATTGTTTTTGCGTCGGTTATATAAGTAAAATCTCCAAAACGAAAACCTAAAACAGGCATCATATAATGCATTACTTGAATAGGTTGAACTTCTATCCCTCCTGGTAAAATAAAATTATTTATAGAAATGTTATTAATATTTAAGCGAGGAACACCTGGGTATTTATTTTCAGAAAAAATATAATGAAATTCTTTTTTTAAAGCCTCTTCTACTCTGTTTGTGCAAAACACCTCCATGTCCCTAGATTCTTTATAATTAAAGCCTCTCACATCATCTAAACCTGCTACATGATCCTTATGCTCATGAGTAAATAAAATTGAAGACAATGTTTTCACCCTATATTTCAACATTTGTTGACGGAAATCAGGACCTGAGTCAATTACATGATTTTCTCCATTTTGAGATATCATAATAGAACTCCTAAGTCTTTTATCTCTCAAATCTTCAGATTTACAAACATGACAATCACATGCTACCATTGGTACTCCTTGAGAAGTACCTGATCCTAAAATTGTTATTTTCATCTTTACAAAAATGAATTATTAGTTATTATTTTGCAATAATCGAATTAAAAAAACTATCCAACCTGATATTAATAAACCACCACCAATAGGTGTTATTGGTCCTAAAAATGAAAGTGAAACTTTAAAAATAGGTTCAATTGATAAAAAATATATTGAACCAGAAAAAAGGAGCACTCCCAAAATCCAAAGTATGAAAATACTTTTAAGTGAAAAATTCAATTTATTTGCGTTTAAACCTATTATTAAAAAAGTAAATCCTGAATACATTTGATACCTAACGCCAGTTTCAAATGACTCTATTTTTTCAGGAAAATTAATTAATTGTGTTTTTAATCCATGAGCACCAAAAGCGCCCAAAATAATTCCAATTGTAATTAAAACGACACCAATAACAACAAATTTAATACTCATTTTATTTTCTATTTTTCAAACTTAATGTATATTCTAATACAGCTCCCCAACCATTCCACTTGCCGTAATTTCCAATAGTTTCGTTGTGCCAAATAAAAGAAAACTCACCTCCAAATCTCTCAACTTCACAATATAATTTCCAAATTACATTCTTACTTTCATCAATACTTAATTGAAGGTACTCATTTAAAGTTCCATCCATATAAAGAAATGGATGAATCATAAGATCAGTAATTTGATTTTTATTTAAATTAAACCAATAATGCGGTCGAGCAGTACCAGACCTAAAACCTACATGATCAGCAAATCCCATAGTATGCTCATGTTTGAAACCGAGAGCTACTAAATTGGGGTATGTTTTTCTAATTTTCAGTTTCAAAAAATGTTGTCTTGTAGATTCTACATCTAACTTTAAGATATTTTCAAGTCTCACTTTTTCCTCATTTACATGAAATTCATACGAATTTGACTTATAACTCGGATGAATTCCTACAATTGCTCTTTCAGCCATTCTACAGATTAATTTCTGATGTCGTATATCTAAGTAGGAAATATTTTTATCATATTTAGCATAATCACCTAATAACCAAAAAATGGTGACATCAAAACCTCTTTCTGAAATTGACTCAATATAGTCAAACGTATCAAAAGGATCCATTATTTCCTTTTTTTCTACTTTTCTTCTTTCGACAATTCTGATTTTATCATATTTAATATAATCTCTCGCTATTGAAAGCCATTTTCTAAATCCTTGTTTCCACTGATAAGCAAAAGTATTATCAATATCAAATGTTGGTTTTATTTTAATAGATTCATTTTTTATTTCCAATAAAATATTTAATTTTTTTGATAAAAAGTTAATAAATGCAATAGCCCATCGATCACAAACAGACTTTTCTAGCCATTTATACTCAAATTGAATACTATATTTAGCTGAAAATCTTTCGTGTGCATCCTCCCTATTATTTGTGTATTCTTCCATTCTAGACAATACATAAAATATAGATGCTAAAGGGTCAACAGTTCGGTTAAATGATAAACATTCTTCTTTTTCAAATATGGATTTTTCAAGTGCATAAACGAAAATTGCTTCATCAAATAAAAGGGTAGCAGGAATCATTTGAGGAATATCTTCAAAATATCTCTCTGAATAATTAAACTTAGGTAATTTGGAATTTTCGAATGATAAAAAATCATTGTTTAATTTATAATCTATATTTCGCTCGTTAAAAACGAAATCTAAAGTATAAATTAATCTTTCAGATATTTGATCTACAAAAATTTCAATCATCTATAAGTGTTCAATTATTTTTTCACAAATAAACTCCGCTGCTTTACCATCTCCGAATAATGTAGGATAAGTAAAATCTGTTTTCGAACTTAAAACAGAAAAAGCATTCATTATTTTATCATAATTCGCTTCAGCTAAAATAGCATTTCCATTATTTACAATCTCCACCCATTCTGTTTGTGGACGTAAAATAATACATGGCTTTTGAAAGAAATAAGCTTCTTTTTGTAAACCACCGCTATCCGTCACAATCATTTTTGAATTTTTCTCAAGTGCAATAATATCTAGAAATCCAGCTGGATCAATAATTTTAAATTCTTTATTCCTTTCAACTTCAGAGTATAATTCAGTCGAAAGTTGATCTTTCATTTTACTTCTTGTTCTTGGATGAATCGGTAAAACAATTGACAATCCTGAATCTTCTTGAATTTGAAGTAATGCTTTAAATATCGACTCTAAATTATTTGATATATCAGTATTTGAATCTCTATGAATGGTTGATAAAATATAGTTATTTGCAACAATTCCAATTTCACTTAAAACGGTTGATTTTAAATCGGAAATACTTGAAAAATACAAACTATTGTCATACATAACATCTCCACAATGATATACTCTAGGGGAATTAGCTGTCGCTTTTTCATTGGATTCTAAATTAAATCCTTCTCTTTTTAAATTATCAAATCCTGTCTTTGTTGGCGTAAATAATAAAGTTGACATGTGATCACATGCAATTCTATTTACCTCCTCAGGCATCGCTTTATTAAAACTTCTCAAACCTGCCTCAACATGAAGAACTGGAATATGAATTTTCGAAGCTGCTAATGCTCCTGCAATTGTTGAATTTGTATCACCATAAACTAAAATTGCTGTAGGTTGCTCTTTTATAAAAATTTCTTCCAAACCTTCTATCATTCTTGCAGTTTGAGCACCATGAGAACCGCTCCCAACATTTAAATTATAATCAGGTAATGGAATCCCCATTTCATGAAAGAAAACTTCTGACATATTTTCATCATAATGTTGACCAGTATGAACAATTTTTTCTTCTAAAATATGAGCAAAATTATTTCTGATAGCCCTACTCATAGCAGATGATTTTATAATTTGTGGGCGAGCACCAACGATAGTAATTATTTTTTTCTTCACGAACTTAAATTTCTATTTTATTTCATTAAACCGTTATCGGCGAAGCTAAAGTAACCATTATCTGTGAAAATTAAGTGATCTAAAATCGGTAAATCAATCATTTTTCCAAAACTTATTAAATCATTTGTTATTTTTTCATCTTGTGAACTTGGAAATAATTGCCCGCTAGGATGGTTGTGACATAATATTAATGAACTTGCAGAATTATCTATAGCAATCTTAAAAATTATTTTACCATCTACAATAGTTCCTGAAATTCCTCCTTTTGAAATTTGTTCTTTGTGAATTATTTGATTGGCTCGATTTAATAATACGATATAAAATTCTTCATGTTTTAAATCTTTAAAAAAGGGAATCATATAATCAAATACAATTTGCGCACTTCTTACTTTTATTTTTTTTATAACTTCAAATTCATTTCTTCTCCTACCCAACTCAATGGCTGCTAGTACAGTGATGGCTTTTGCTTCACCTACCCCTTTAAATTTCATTAATTCTTTTAATGATTTTTTACCGAAATTATCCAAACTATTGGAAACTGACAAAAGCATTTCTTGAGCTAATTCTACAGCTGATTGATTCCGAGATCCTGAACCAATTAGAATTGCTAATAATTCTGCATCAGATAAAGAATGCCTTCCTTTTAAAATCATTTTTTCTCTCGGTCGATCATCTTCAGCCCAAGATTTAATGGTTAAATTCTGTTTCATTTTTTCATTTTTTTTATTGAATTTAAAAATAAAGTTGATATTTGACAATTTTAATCAGCTTTTTTAATATTTAAATACAATAATTAAAACATTAATAATCAATAATATATATAAATGTAAATATTTTTTTATGTAATTGATTACATGATTGAAAATTCAATCATGTAATAAACTCCCTCTTTTTGTTATTTTTGAATTATGCAAAAATTAAGATTGATTTTATTGCCCTTTTCATGGATTTACGGATTAATTATGTTTTTCCGAAATTCATTTTATGATATGGGTATTTTTAATTCATATAAAATACCTAAAAAATCTATTTGTATTGGAAATTTAGCAATTGGAGGGACAGGTAAATCTCCTCATGTCTCTTATTTAATCAACCAACTTAAAAAAAAAACTAAAATAACCGTTTTAAGTCGTGGTTACGGCAGAACTACAAGTGGTTTCTTTTTAGCAACTAAAAATTCAACTAGTACTCAAATTGGAGATGAACCAAAAATGTACTTTGCAAGATTTCATTCTGAAATCAATGTTGTGGTTTGTGAAAAACGAGCTGAAGGTGTACAAAAAATAAATTCTCTTTTCCCTGAAAATGAACTTATTATACTTGATGATGCTTTTCAACATAGAGCAGTAAAAGCAGAAGTAAATATTGTTTTAACAGATTATGCATCCCTTTTTTCATCCGACTTTGTTGTTCCCGCTGGTAATTTAAGAGAATGGGAAATTGGTAAAAAAAGAGCAAAATGGGTGATTGTAACCAAATGTCCTTCATTACTTTCCGACAACGAAAAACAATCTATTTCACGAAAATTAAAATTCAATCCTTTGAATGTCTTTTTTTCTAGTATCATTTATGGAGAAATTATCTCATTCAATAACAATCCGTTACCTAATTTCAAAAACGCATTAGTGATTACCGGAATTTCAAATCCAACACCGCTTATCAATCATTTAGCAAAGGATTTTTCAGTTGAAACTTTGAAATTTCCTGACCATCATAATTATACAATTGGTGACATTGAAAGAATTCATCAAATTTTTGATACTTTTGCATCCGAAAGTAAAGTCATCATTACAACAGAAAAGGATTACATGCGACTTTCTGAAATGATTTATGAAACAAAAATGAATGATTACCCTTGGTTTTTTCAATCCATTGAGGTAGAGATAGATAGGAAAGATATTTTTAATAATTTAGTAAAACAATATGTTGACACAATTTAAAGAATCAGTTGACTACATTCAGTCAAAAACATCGGTTAAACCTACATTTGGTATAATTTTAGGTACTGGTTTGGGAGGCTTGGTAAAAGAAATCAATATAATTGACGAAATCGAATATAAAGATATACCTAATTTCCCTGTTTCAACTGTTGAAAGCCATTCAGGAAAACTTATTTTTGGTGAATTAGGTGGAAAAAAAGTAGTCGCGATGCAAGGTCGTTTCCACTATTATGAGGGTTATAATATGAAAGAAGTAACTTTCCCTGTTCGTGTTATGAAATTATTGGGGATTGAGAAATTATTCGTTTCAAATGCATCAGGAGGGGTAAATCCAAATTTTGAAGTAGGAGAAATTATGATTCAAAACGATCACATCAATTTATTCCCTGAACATCCTTTAGTTGGAAAAAACTTTGATGATTTAGGTCCACGTTTTCCAGATATGAGCGAACCTTACGATAAAGAAATGATCCAACTTGCTCAAACTATTGCAAAAGAAAATAATATTAAAGTTTCTGTTGGAACTTATTTAGGTTTAACTGGTCCTACATTAGAAACACCAGCAGAATATGGATATGTAAGAACTATCGGTGCTGATGCAGTAGGAATGTCTACAGTTCCAGAAATAATCGTTGCTCGTCATATGGAAATCCCTTGTTTCGCAATTTCAATTATTACAGATTTAGGCGTTCCTGGAAAAATACACAAAGTAAGTTTGGCTGACGTAATTGAAGTTGCAAGTCGTCAAGAGCCTAAAATGACAATAATAATGAGTCAATTGATTTCACGTTTATAACAGATGAATCTAGAAATAAGAGATAAATATCAAGTAGTAATTGGTTTAGAGGTTCATGCTCAAATGCTGACAAAAAGCAAAGCTTACTCAAACGATATTAACGAATTTGGTGCAATTCCAAACTCAAACATCAGTGTAATTTCTCTCGGTCACCCAGGAACTTTACCTATGATGAATAAAAAAACAGTTGAATATGCTATTCGACTTGGTTTAGCATGTGGATGTAAAATCGCACGTGATCAATACTTTGCGCGTAAAAACTATTTCTATCCCGATCTTCCAAAAGGATATCAGATTACACAAGATAAAACGCCTATTTGTACAGGTGGAGCCATAATAATTAAAACAGAAAACGGAGAAGAAAAATCGATTGGATTGACACGTATTCATATGGAGGAAGATGCGGGTAAAAGTATCCACGATGTAGATGTTTACGATACATTAGTCGATTTAAATCGTGCTGGTGTACCTTTGGTTGAAATTGTTTCTGAACCAGACATAAGAAGTTCTCAAGAAGCATACAACTACCTTTCTGAAATTAGAAAATTAGTTCGTTACTTAGATATATGTGATGGAAACATGGAAGAAGGTTCGCTTCGTTGTGATGCAAATGTTTCGGTAATGTTAAAAGACGCTAAAGAATTCGGCATAAAAGTTGAGGTTAAAAACATGAACTCTATTCGAAACGTTCAACGTGCAATTGAGTATGAAATAATACGTCAAATTGAGGCTATTGAAAAAGGAGAAATGTTAACAATGGAAACACGTTCTTTCGATGCTTTGAAAGGGATCACCATTTCAATGAGAACGAAAGAAGCGGCCAATGACTACCGTTATTTCCCTGAACCAGATTTACAGCCATTATTTGTAGATCAAAAACAAATCGATAGCATTCGTTCTGAAATGCCTGCTTTACCAAGGGATTTATTTATAAAATATACGAAAGAATTAGGGTTATCAGATTATGATGCTTTTATTTTAACAGATACCAAAGCAATTGCATTATTTTTTGAAGATTTAATCAATAAAACAACAAATTATAAATCTGCTGCTAATTGGCTGATGGGCGATATAAAATCATTTTTAAATCAAAATGGTTTAGAAATTGAACAATTCCCGATTTCAACATCTCAAATTGCAGCTCTTATTTCACTTATAGATGAAGGTCAAATTTCATCTTCAATAGCATCTCAGAAGATTTTTCCGGAATTATTAAAAAATCCCACAAAAAATCCATTAGATATTGCTACAGAATTAAATTTAATACAGGAATCAGACGAAAGCTCAATTTTAGGATATATACATCAAGTTATCGAACAAAATCCTAATGAAGTAGCTCGGTATAAGAGTGGAGAAAAACAATTGACTGGCTTTTTAATGGGGCAATTGATGAAAATTTCAAAAGGAAAAGCTGATCCAAAGGCTGCTAATCAATTAATGAGAAATCAATTAGATAATTTATAATTATTCAAAGTAAACATGAAAAACTTATTCATTCTCGGATTTCTTATTACAGTATTATTTTCTTGTGGAAATGACAAAAAAACGATTGAAGATAATCCAGACACCCCATTAGTTGAAAATTTCAGAATTAGTGGAACTATAGAAGGTGCTTCAAATCAAACGCTTCATTTAGAAGCTATGAGTCAACAAGGAACTATTGCTGTTGCAGAATGTAAAACAGATGGTAATGGGGAATTTGATATGATTGGAAATGTGCCTGATATGGGTATTTTTCAATTGAGATTGGGAGAAGGTCAAGATAAAATAATAACACTTCCATTAAGTCCAAAAGATGTTGCTAAGTTGACTACAAATATAAAAGAGTACCAAACACACCCTGTATTCGAAGGAACTGAATGGGCTTCAGGATTAAGTGATTATATGGATTTGTTTTCGAAATTTGTGGCTCAACAAGAATCATTAGCTGCACTTCAAGGAAAAGTTTCTGAGGATGAATTAATGAAAAAATACATTTCTCTTCGAAAACCGATTGATTCATTCTGTAGAAATGAAATAAATAAAGACTTGGACAATCCGATAAACTTTCTTTTAACCTCATTTCTAACACCTAATATGGGATTTCAGGATTGGGATTTAGCTAATTTAGAAACTCTAAAAAAAATGAGTTCTGCATATTTAAAACGTTTTAAAGATTCTCCGATTGCTAACAATATGGCTCAACAAATTTTGCAAATTGAAAATAGTTACAATCAATTTAAAAGAGTTAATTCAGGTTCTCAAATAGCTCCTGAAATTAGCTTAAACAACCCTGACGGAAAAGAAATTAAATTATCTTCACTAAGAGGTCAATATGTTTTAATCGACTTTTGGGCTTCATGGTGTGCACCTTGTAGAAAAGAATTACCTAATGTTGTAAAATTATATAATCAATATAAATCAAAAGGTTTTACCGTATATTCTGTTTCTTTAGATAAAGATATTTCAGCTTGGAAAAAAGCAATTCAGGATGATAATTTATCTTGGCCAAATCACGTTAGCGATTTATTAGGTTGGGAATCTGAACTACCAACTTTATATGGATTTCAAGGAATTCCTCACACTGTATTAATAGATAAAGAAGGAAAAATAATTGAATCTGGACTACGAGGAGAAAGTTTGGAACAAAAATTGAAAGAACTTTTTAAAAACTAAAAAATAATGAAAAAAATATTCATACTAAATGCACTATTAATTTCCTTTTTAGGAATAAGTCAAAATCATATAACTGTTAATGTTTCAGGAAATATATTCAATACAAAAGAAGATACTGTCAAAATATCTCAATTTTACGGGAATCGTTATGTTGATTTTTTAAAGTCGCCTTTAGCCAAAAATGGAGATTTCACAATAAAGGGGAATTTACCCAATCCTGATTATTATGTTTTACGAGTTGGTAATACTCACATAAATATAATTCTCAGGAATAATTCAGAGGTGAAAATTTATGGTGATGGTTTGAATTTATTAGCGTATAGTAATATTGTAAACTCTACCGAAAGTACAAATATGAACGAATTCATCAAAGTAATTTCAAATTGGAATTTAAAACAAGATTCTGCACGAACTTATTTAAAAGAACATCCTGATAAACAACAAGAAATTAATACGTCTATGCAGAGAGAATTTACTGAATTTCAAAATAATAGACAAAATTTCATTGCTCAAAATCCAAATTCAGCTTCATTAATGCCTGTTTTATCAGCTTTAGATCCTGAAAGAGAATTTGATTTATACGAAGCAATAATAAATCAATTAGTTATTGGATTTGGAGATTCTCCAACTATAAAAGAAGTTAATAAACAATTTTTAGCTTTAAAAGAGAAAAAAGAAGCTGGAAATATGTTTGCTTCAGGTAAATTAGCTCCTGATTTTACCGAAACTAAAATTGATGGTAAACCAATGAAACTTTCTGATTTGAGAGGAAAAGTTGTTCTTTTAGATTTTTGGGCATCTTGGTGCGGACCTTGTAGAAGAGAAAATCCAAATGTTGTGAAATTGTATGAGAAATATAACAAAGATGGATTTACAGTAATGAGTGTTTCATTAGATCAAGACAAAGCAAAATGGCAAAGTGCAATAGCAGCAGATGGTTTAAAATGGTCCAACCATGTTAGTGATTTAAAAGGTTGGGCTAGTTCAGCTGGAAAAATATACCAAGTAACAGGAATACCATTTACAGTATTAATTGATCAAGAAGGTAAAATAATAAAAACTAATTTAAGAGGTGAAGAATTAGAAATTGAACTTCAACAAATTTTCGGTCATTAATTATAGGTTAAGAGAAAGGTTGAGGTTGAGGTTGAGATTAATATTGAAACTAAGGTTGAGATAGGTATTAGTAAATAAGAATACAATGTCAAATACAATTAAAAAAAATGTTTATTTCGCTTCTGATTTTCATTTAGGTGCACCTACTTATGAAAAAAGTTTAATTCGTGAAAAACAAATTGTTGAATGGCTAAATTATATTCAACCCTCAGCAAAAGAAATATTCTTAGTAGGTGATATTTTTGATTTTTGGTTTGAATATAAACAGGCCATCCCTAAAGGTTTTATTCGTTTACAAGGTAAAATTGCAGAATTAACTGATTCCGGAATACCTGTTCATTTTTTTACTGGTAATCATGATATGTGGATATTTGATTATATACCAAAAGAACTAGGGGTTCAACTTCATAAAAAACCAGTAATTAGAGAATTTGGAAATAAAAAATTCTATATTGGGCACGGAGATGGTTTAGGACCAGGAGATTATGCTTATAAAGTATTGAAAAAAATTTTTTCTAATAAATTATGTCAATGGAGTTTTGCTAGACTCCATCCAAACTTTGGAATATGGCTAGCTAATTTATCGTCAAAAAAAAGTAGAGCTAAAACAGGTAATGAAGACTCATTATTTTTAGGTATAGAGAATGAATGGTTAGCAATATATAGTAAAGAAATACTTCAAAAAGAACATTTTGATTATTTTATTTATGGTCATCGGCATCTACCATTAACAATAAACTTAACAGAAAAATCCACCTACATAAATTTAGGGGATTGGTTAAATTATTTCACATTTCTTGAATTTGATGGAGATGAGGCAATTTTAAAAACTTGGAAAAATAACAAACCAGAAAAATTTAATGTAAACAATTTAAGATAAAACCACATTTTATTAATGTTTTTTTATCGTATTGTAAATATTAAAAATAATAAAATGAAAATTAATTAATAAAAAATAGTTCTTTCTTAATATTATATATATCTTTGTCTAAATAAAATTAGTATTATGAATAAAGGAATTGTAAAATTTTTCAATGACTCAAAAGGATTTGGATTTATTAAAGACGCAGAATCAAACCAAGAGTACTTCGTACACATTTCAGGTTTAGTTGATGAGATCAGAGAAAATGATGAAGTTACTTACGAACTTCAAGAAGGTAAAAAAGGATTAAATGCAGTAAACGTTAAACAAGCGTAAGCTTTTCACGATACATTATTTAGGAATTTAAAGTCTTGCAAATATTGCAAGGCTTTTTTTTTTGCATTGACTTCGACAGTAACATACTGCGGTGAAAAAATAATTAATTCCAAATTCTATAAATATTTATTCAACCACTGACGGAAACATTCGAAGTTAAAGGTTGTTTAGATTTATCAAAGTATACTTATCTTTGCAACATGTTAAATTCATCATATCAAGAAAAAACGTTTAATTCAAAAGACTTTTCTGAAAAGAAAATATCTGTAAAAGAATTTGATAAATGTACGTTTACAAATTGTGATTTTTCATCAAGTATTATTACTCAAACCGATTTTATAGATTGTCTTTTTGATAATTGTAATTTTTCAATGGTTAATCTAAATCATTCTGGGTTAAAAAATTGTGATTTCATAAACTCTAAAATGATTGGTGTTGACTTTAGTATTTGTAATGATTTTTTATTTTCAGTAAATTTCAAAAATTGTCAACTTGATTATTCAACATTCTTTCAGAAAAAAATGAAAAAAACAAAATTCATTGAATGTTCTATGAAACAAGTTGATTTTTCAGAAGTTGAATTAACCGAAACAATATTTAATTCTTGTGATTTGATGGGGGCTATTTTTGAAAATACAAATCTAATTAAGGCCGATTTAAGAACAGCTATACACTACTCTATTGACCCCGAAAATAACAAATTAAAAAAAGCAAAATTTTCTTATCCAAGTGTTACTGGATTACTAGAAAAATACGAAATAATTATTGATTGATCTACTCTTCTTCTTCAAATTCAAAAGGATAATTACCAAAATAAGGTGTTAATCTTTTGATTTGATAAACACTTCTATCATAAGAGTTAGAAAGCGCAATTATACATACAGTATCCCCTCTCAAAGTAGCATAACACCCAGTATTACCATGCCACCAACCAGTATGAAAAAAATAAGGTTTTTTATTTTCCAACTCAACCATTCTAATACCTAGCCCATAATTTCTTGTACCAGAATGTTCATAGCTATATCCTTTAAACATTTCATTTCTAGATGATTTACTCAAAAAATTTACAGAATACGTTCCTTTATCCATTTTTAATAAATCCCTTGCTGTGCTATACATGTTTTTATCTCCATAAACAAAATCGAGGTAGTCAAATGCCTGTCTTACCATACCTGAATTATATGATTGTGAAACACTATCAACATTATAAGATTTATCTAAAATAAAGCTATTATTCATTTTTAAAGGATCAAATATCAATTCTTTCATCGCATTTGGAAAACGTTTTTTTGATACCTTTTCTACGATTAATGCTAAAAGTGCATAATTCGTATTACAATATGCAAAATGATTATTAGGTTGAAAATTTAAGGGGAATTTATATTTTTTTAAAAGTAATAACACATCTTTATTACTTAAACTCTTACTTAAAGGCCAATTTTTATATGTAAAATATCCATAATAAGGAATTCCGCTTCTATGATTCAATAACATTCTAACTGAAATTCCTTCATAAGGTAAATCTGTTAGAAAATTTCTAACATCCTCATCTAATAATATTTTTTTCTGATCTACCAATCTTAAGATTGCTAAACAAGTTGCAACCTTACTAATTGAAGCTAAATGTAAAGGTGTACTTGTATTAATTTCTTTTTTTGATTCAAAGTTAGAATAACCATTGCATTTTTCGAAAAGAATACGTCCATTTTTAGCAACTAAAAACATACCATTAAATTTTTCAGAACCTAAAATATCTTTGTAAAAATCAGAGGAGATTTTCCTTTTTTTATTTATAAATTTAGAAGTTAAAGAAGGGAATTTAGGCGTATAATTTATGAAATCTAAACTCTCTTTATATGATTTTTCTTGATTAGAATTACTACAAGCTAACAATAGACTTAGAGAAATTAATGAACAATATACTTTTTTGTATTTCATATCTAGAATCAAAGATAGAAAAGATTAAACTTTTTGTTCCTATGAAATAATTAAAAAAAGTTGCATTTTTTATCATTTTATTAACAATCCAAATTGAATGATAATTATCATTTATTAATCTGAGAATTGTCATGTTAAAATTTGACAAAACTCCGAATCTTTGTTGAAAAAAATTATATGTCAACAGAAATTAAAACATCAGAGTTTGATCGTTATCTAGAAGATAATCGTCATGGGATTATATGTATCGTAATTTTATTAATAGGTTGTCTCGGTGGTATTACAGTTGGTTATAAAGCAATAGAAAATATTTTCACACTTTCATTAGTGATAATACCAACTATGACAACTTTGAGTTTACTATTAGCTGTAGCACCAATGAAAAAAATAATTAAAATGGCTAGTCTAAGTGTAATTATTGACTTAATATTATTACTTTATTTTTATTTTATTTGATTATAAATAATTTTAAAATTATAAATTCATTTTTATAGTATGCTATAGAAGTATTTTTTTATTTTAGGAATTATAAAAAATCATAAGCATCTTTGTCAAAATTTAACTTCAGAAAATGAAATCGTTTTTTATAATTATTTTATTATTTTTTACATTTTCTAGGTGTAATAAAAAAAAGATACAAGAACAGTCAAAAACTGACAATAACATTATTTTAAAATATATTACTGATCATAATTTAAATGCAAGTTCTACGAATTCAGGTATATATTATGTAATAAATAAACAAGGAAATAGTAATTACCCCAATTCTAATTCTCAGGTAAAAGTTGCTTATAAAGGGTGTTTTACTAATGGTTCTGTTTTTGATCAAAGTGATAAAAATGGGATTATTTTTGGTTTACAAGAAGTGATTAAAGGTTGGACAGAAGGCATACCTTATTTTTCCGAAGGAGGTAGTGGTACTTTACTGATACCTTCATCTTTAGGATATGGTAGTAAAGGAACTTCAGGAATTCCTGAAAATTCAGTTTTAATTTTTGATATTAATCTAATTGATGTTTATTAAATAATTTTATTCAGAATCAATAATTAATTCTGAAATATTGTCTTCTGTAAAATACTGATTAGCAACTTCTAAAAGCTCAATTGAAGTTAATTTATCAATAGATTCATATATTTCTTGAATTGTATCTATTTGATTAAAAAGTAATAGGCTTTTGCCTAAACCTAACATTAAACCTGAATTACTATCTAAACCAAGTGCTAAATGTCCTTTTAACTGTTCTTTTGAAGCATTTAATTGTAAGGTGCCTAATTTTTTATCCCTTAATAATTTCAATTCTTTGTATACTAATTCAATAGATTTTTTTAAATATTTTTTATCTGTACCAAAATAAACAGACCAATATCCTGTATCCATAAATGTTGAATACGAAGCTTCAATATTATAAGAATACCCATATTTTTCTCTGATTGATAAATTTAAACGAGAATTCAAAGCTGGTCCTCCCAAAATATTTGTCAATAAAGTCATACTTCTTCTTGAATCATCAATATAACTCGGTGCTAAACCTCCAATTAATGAATGAACTTGAAAATTTGATTCTTTTGTTTTTATCTTAAACTTTGTATTTCCGTAATAATCATTACTAGGTGTTTCTATCGTTTTAGGTTTACAAGCAATAAAATCAGTTTCTAAAATCTTTTCCAATTGTTTTCTTGAAACATCACCCACAAAAGAAATCACCATTTTGTCTGACGTAAAAAACCTACTAACAAAATTTAATAAATTCTTTCTAGTAAAGCTTTTAACACTCTCTTGTGTTCCTAAAATATTATTTCCTAAAGCGTGTCCTTTAAATAAATTTGCTTCAAAATCATCAAATATTTTTTCACTTGGACTATCTAGATATGAATTTATTTCATCTAGAATTATTTCTTTCTCTTTATTTATTTCTTTAACAGGAAAAGAAGAATTTAATGTAATATCAGCTAATAATTCAGAAGCTCTTTTAAAATGATTTTTAGTAAAAGAAGCATAAATACAAATTTCCTCTTTACTAGTATATGCATTTAGTTCACCTCCAACTGAATCTAATCTAGACAAAACGTGAAATGCTTTTCTCTTATTAGTACCCTTGAAAATACAATGTTCTAAGAAATGTGCTAAACCTTCTTCGTCTGGATTTTCGAAACGAGATCCTCCAAGAATTGTAACTCCCATATGAGCAACTTGCGCAGCAGCATGTAGGTAAACAACTCTAATTCCATTAGATAGCTGAAAAATTTCAGGTTTTATTTCGTACATTTAATAGAATTATGGATTTTTTCTATACACTTTCCATCCATCATTTTCAAATTCAAAAATGATTCGATCATGTAATCGTGAAGGTCTTCCCTGCCAAAATTCGACAAGTCTTGGTTTTAATTTGTAACCTCCCCAATGTGGAGGTCGAGGAACTTCGTTTGGAAATTTTGAAGCAAATTCTTCTACTCTATTTTCTAGAACATCTCTTTCTTCAAGTATTTCACTTTGATTTGATGCCCATGCTCCAACCTTACTACCTCTAGGTCTAGAATCAAAATAAGCATCGCTAATATCATCACTAACTTTTTGAACTACTCCCTCGATTCTTAACTGTCGTCCTTGACCGGGCCAAAAGAAAAGCATAGAAGCATTTTTATTTAGCTCTAAATCTTGACCTTTGTGACTGTTGTAATTTGTATAAAAAACAAATTCATCTTCAAAAAGTTCTTTTAAATACAAAATTCTAGAACTTGGTCTATTTTGAATATCAACAGTTGCTAAAACAAAAGCGTTTGGTTCTAATTGTTTAGAATCAAACGCTTCTTTATACCATTTATTAAATAAAGTAAACGGTTCTTCTCCAAAGAAGCCTTCTAATTTACCGTGATCAAAATCACGGTGATCGTTTTTGATTTGCTCTAGAAAATCTTCCATTGTATTTTTTATTCTTCTTCTGAAAATCCGTCTTCTAAAATACTATCATCTTCATCAAAATCAACTTCATCTTCGTCAAAATCAGATCCTGGCGCAGAATAAACTTTCTTACTAGATGGAGTTTCAACAATTGAATCATTCAATTCATCTAATGGTCTACGACTAATTTCTTTGTCTAATTCCTCACGATATGGAAAAATATCTACGATTGGAGAAACAATGATTGAAGGTATTAAATAATCAACCATTAGAGTAGAAAGACTTTCTTTTAATTTCTCAAAAGCATCCTTAACAGAATTTGCTGTCACCAAGAAATTCTGAGCAACTTTCTTTTTCTTTTCTACATTTACATCATCGCCACCACCTTCGCTTTCAAAAGTGATTTTACATTTATACCAAGTATCACATTCTTCATAATGAAAGATATCGTGAATTTCTGTACGACTAATTCCAACAACATTAAACTCACCTCTAATAATTGTACCTAACTCTTCATAAATACGTGTTTCTGCATCTGTAAAGGTCATTGCACACAAAAGATAAGGTTCAGAAACTCTCTTAAAAGTTCCGTTATCTAATTGTTTAGTATATTTTACTTTTACTGTAAACCAATTGTTCATTTTATTATTCTTTTAGTCTTTTAGCGCTATTACAACTAGTGCTAAATTAAATTATATACAAATATAAATAGTCTGATTTAGATATTCTAAAAAAGGCATTTATTTAATATGCTTTCGCAACTACAACTCTATATTTAGAAGGCTTACCCGTTACCATGCAAACCCCATTTTCTTCTTCAGCATCCAAAGGAATACAACGAATAGTTGCTTTCGTCTCTTCTTTAATTTTTTCTTCCGTTTCAGCTGTTCCATCCCAATGAACTAAAAAGAAACCACCTTTACTTTCGATTTGTTCTTTAAACTCATCATAGGTATCCACTTTATGCATATTTTCAGTACGGAATTGATTTGATCTTTCAAATAAATTATCTTGAATATCAGCTAATAACTCCTCAATATATTCATCTAATCCATCAAAACTCACTACTGATTTTTCTTTCGTGTCACGACGAACCAACTCTACATTTCCATTCTCTAAATCTCTTGGTCCAATTGCAATTCGAACTGGGACACCTTTTGTTTCATATTCTGCAAATTTCCATCCTGGACGTCTATTTTCATCATCGTCGTATTTAAAAGAAATTCCAAGAGATTTTAAATTAGTAGTTAATTCTCCAACCTTTTCAGAAATTCGAGCCAATTCTTCATCTGTTTTGTGAATTGGTACTATTACAACTTGAATAGGAGCTAATTTTGGAGGTAAAACCAAACCTTCATCATCTGAATGAGTCATAATTAAAGCTCCCATTAAACGCGTAGAAACTCCCCAAGAAGTTGCCCAAACATGCTCTAACTTCCCTTCTTTATCAGCAAACTTTACATCAAATGCTTTTGCGAAATTTTGACCTAAAAAGTGAGAGGTTCCTGCTTGTAATGCCTTACCATCCTGCATCATCGCTTCAATACAATACGTATCTTCTGCACCTGCAAAACGTTCACTTTCAGATTTACGACCTCTAATTACAGGCATCGCCATATGCTCATTTGCAAATTCAGAATATACATCTAACATTAATTCAGATTCTGCTATTGCTTCTTCTTTTGTTGCATGTGCAGTATGACCTTCTTGCCATAAAAATTCAGAAGTTCTTAAAAATAAACGAGTTCTCATTTCCCAACGAACAACATTTGCCCATTGATTTATAAGTATAGGTAAATCTCTATAAGATTGAATCCAACCTTTATAAGTGCTCCAAATAATCGCTTCACTAGTTGGTCGAACAATTAACTCTTCTGTTAATTTAGCATCTGGATCAACAATTAATTTTGATTTATCGTTTGGATCTGTTTTTAATCTATAATGAGTTACAACAGCACATTCTTTAGCAAAACCTTCTGCATTTTTTTCTTCTGCTTCAAAAAGACTTTTAGGAACAAACAAAGGGAAATATGCATTTTGGTGACCTGTTTCTTTGAACATTTTATCCAATTGAGATTGAATTTTCTCCCAAATTGCATAACCATATGGTTTGATTACCATACAACCTCTTACTCCTGAATTTTCAGCTAAATCAGCTCTCTCAACTAAGTCGTTGTACCATTTTGAATAATC
>CANCQX010000061.1 GCA_947380375.1 Flavobacteriales bacterium | reverse complement strand
TTAAAAAGAAAGAAAAAATCAAAATTTTGCGTTTGAATTCATCCACTTTTTCGTGTTAATTTCAATTCAATAATTTTATGTTAAATTATAAATAATTTTCTTATCAAAATGTTACTAATTTTTAAAATTAGCATGAAAATTAAAAATACTTAATTTCTATTTTTAAACTCCTTAACTTCTAAAAGAAAATCGATATTTTCTTCAATATGATTACCAATTACAATTACATTAACACCTGAATTTTTCAACTCATCTAGTTGCTCAATTGATTTTACTCCACCACCAACAATTATTGGAATTCTTAGAAAAATAACTTCTTTAATAATTTCAGTTGGTACAATTTGATTTGCTCCACTTCCTGCGTCAAAATATATTATTTTTTTACCTTGTAATACTCCAGCAATAGCCGTATTTTTTGCTGTTGCAACTTGGTGTCTTGGAATTGGTGAAGTTTGACTAACATTTGCAACAGCAGACTTTGTTCCTCCATCAATTAATATATAACCTGTTGGAATAATCTCTATATCTAATTTTATGATTTCATTTGCTGATTGAATATGATGGCCAATCAAATAATCAGGATTTCTACCTGAGAGAAGGCTAAGGTATAGAATGGCGTCTGCTTTTTCAGAAATTTGATGGGAACCTCCTGGAAAGATTACAATAGGTATAACTGTATTAGCTTTAATAAAATTAATAGTGTTTTCAAATTCAATTTTTGTTACTGTACTTCCGCCAATAAACAAATAATCAACGCCACAAGAACTTGCATTTTTAAGTAAATTCAACAGAACAGCTCCATTATCAGATTTCTCAGGATCTATCAAAATTGCAATCTGACCTGTTTTCTCACTGATTTTATTATAAACTATGTCTTGTTTTCTCACAATTTGTAATATTTACTGAAATTATTTTATTTTCAAATTCAATTATTTTCAAGTCTGCTGATAAAATAGAATCGTCGTTAATTATTATTCCTCGCCAATTTTCATCAGTTATTTTCTCCAGCTCTAATTGCGTCCTAAAATTAATCCCACTTTTACTAGACATTTTATATAATGACTCTTTGGCTGACCAAATTTTAGTAAGCTCAATTATTGAATTACAATCAAAATTTTCTAATTCACGAACTGACAAAAATTTATGTTTAATATTATCTATTCTAGACCTTATATGTTCTATATCTAAACCTATTTTAAAATCTTCACAAAATGCAATTCCTACACAATTTTTGGTGTGACTTATTGAAATATACCCCTCGTTTTTAATATATGGAGCACCAATTACATCATAATGAATATGATTTAACCCGAATAATTCATGTCTAAGCATTCTTGTAGCAACAAATTCTTGTTTTCGCTGCGAATTTGTAAATGTAAAAAATCGTTCAATTTCAATATCTGTCAATTGATCAAAATAAATCGTTGGATCAAAATCGGGAAAATTTAGAGTATGAACACTCACTTTTCCAATACTAAAATCATTTCTTTTAAAAATCACACTTAAAAATTTAGCGTAAAAAAACAAAAAAATTATGACATTAATCGTTAATTTTATTTTTCAATAAACTAATAATACATATTAATATTTATTATTTTTACACGCAAAAAAAAGAAATCTAATAATAGAATGAAAATACTTGTTTGTATCAGTAAATCGCCAGACACAACTTCGAAAATTGCTTTCACAGATGGCAATACGAAATTTGATGAAAATGGTGTGCAATATATTGTTAATCCTTATGATGAGTGGTATGCACTAGTGAGAGCTTTAGAGTTAAAAGAAACTTTAGGTGGAACTGTAACTATTATTACAGTTGGTAGCGCAGGTGATGATTCAATTATTCGTAAAGCATTAGCTATAGGTGCTGATGAAGCTGTTAGAATTGATGCAGAAGCTAAAGATGCTTATTTTACTGCAAGCCAAATAGCTGAATATGCAAAAGAAAATAATTTTGATATTATTCTAACTGGAAAAGAAACTATTAATTACAATGGTTCTCAAGTTGGTGGAATGATTGCAGAAGAATTAGATCTTCCTTTTATTTCATTAGCAACAAAATTAGACATTAATAACACAACTGCTACTTTAGAAACTGAAATAGTAGGAGGTGTTCAAGTTGTTGAAGTTCAAATGCCTTTCGTTGCATCTTGTGCAAAAGGAATGGCGGAACAACGAATTCCAAATATGAGAGGAATTATGGCTGCAAGAACTAAACCACTTACAATTATAACTCCAAAAAATATAAGTGAATTTACTTCATTTACTTCATACACTACTCCAGCTCCTAAAACAGCTTGTAAAATGATTGACCCTTCAAATATGGATGAGTTAGTTTCATTATTGCATAACGAGGCGAAAGTAATTTAATTAAAATCATTAGAAATGTCTACAATAGTATATATAACAAGCAGTAATGGTATTGGAAAAAGTGCTTTCGAAGCCGTTACCTATGCTAAAAAAATAGGTGGTGAAGTTGTAGTTGTAACAACAGGAACTTGTGATTCATCAATTCTTGCTACATTAGGAGAATATGGTGCAACCAAAGTATTAGTTGAAAGATCTGTTACGACAAACGATGCTCAACAAGTTACAAAGGTAATTGCAAATGCAGTTGAAAAAACGAGTGCAAATACAATTATTTTTTCTCATGACATCAATGCAAAAGCAATTGCACCGCGTTTATCAGTAAGATTAAAAGCTGGATTAGTTGCAGGTGCAACAAGTTTACCAACTAAGGATAGAGGTTTTACTTGTTCTGTAAATGTTTTTTCAGGAAAAGCATTTGGAAATGTAAATGTTAAAACTGAGAAAAGAATTATCTCTTTATTACCAAATAGTATCCAACCTGAAATTTCAAGTGCTAATTGCTCTGTAGAAGATTTCAATGGTAATGCTGGAGAATCTAAAATAAAGATATTATCTACAAAAAAACCAGAAGGTGAAATTGCTTTACCAGAAGCAGAATTAGTGGTTTCAGCAGGTAGAGGAATGAAAGGTCCTGAAAATTGGGGTATAGTAGAAGACTTAGCTAAAGTATTAGGGGCTGCAACTGCTTGTTCACGTCCAGTAGCTGACATAGGTTGGAGACCTCATCATGAGCATGTTGGTCAAACTGGTGTTGCTATTAGACCTAATTTATATATTGCTGCAGGAATTTCTGGCGCTATTCAACATTTAGCTGGAGTTAATGGTTCTAAAGTTATCGTTGCAATAAATACAGATGCTGACGCGCCTTTTTTCAAAGCAGCAGATTATGGCGTTCTAGGTGATGTTTTTGAAGTATTACCGCGTTTAACAGAAGCATTAAAAAAATTCAAGGCATCAAATAATTAAAAAGTCTTATTTTTAGTTATTAATTGCATATTCTATCAATTAAGGTAGTTATAAAATTACCTTAATTGAATTTTTAACCATTCGCCAAAAAAGAGCATGGAGAAAGTAAAATTAGAAATTATAGGATTATCATATAGTCAAACTCAATCTGGTGCTTATGCATTGGTATTAGCAGAATCAGGAGGTAAAAGAAGATTGCCAATTATTATTGGTGGATTTGAAGCTCAAGCAATTGCTATAGAATTAGAAAAAATGACTCCTACCCGACCATTGACACACGATCTTTTTAAAAGTTTCGCTGTAGCATTTTCAATTGAAGTAAAAGAAGTTTTGATTTACAATTTGATAGAAGGTATTTTTTATTCTAAATTAATTTGTGAAAAAGATGGTCTAGTTACTGAAATTGACGCTCGAACATCAGATGCAATAGCAATTGGAGTAAGATTTAATTGCCCTGTTTATACTTTTGAATCTATTTTAGCAAGTGCTGGTATTTTACTTGATGAAAATGCGACTGATGAAATAAGTATGTTAGAAGATGAGCCCAAAATTGAAGAAGTGGAGGAAGAAACACCTGAAAATCTTTCAGTTCAAGAGCTTGAAAAACAATTAAATGAGGCTTTAGAGAATGAAAATTACGAACTAGCGTCAAAATTAAGAGACCTAATAAATAAAAAAACTTCATAAGACTAAAAAATCTGGTTAAATAAATTACTGTCTAGAATATGATACAGTTAGAAAATCAGATTTTTACTATTTCTTCACGCAAAGAATTTATTGAAACCACGTTAGAGGTATATCGCTTTCAAAAAAAATATTGTAAAGTTTACAGAGATTATTTATATCACCTTAATCACCCTGAACCGAAAACAGTAGAAGAAATTCCTTTTTTACCAATTTCTTTTTTTAAATCCCATTCTGTTTTAACAGACGATATTCCTGTCAAATTTGAATTTTATAGTAGTGGTACAACAGGAATGATTAGAAGTAAACATCCCGTTCAAATTCCAGATATGTATGAACGATCATTCAATAAAATTTATGATAGTTCTATTGGTTTACCTTCCAATCAAGTTATTTTAGCATTGTTACCCAATTATATTGAACAAGGAAATTCTAGTTTGGTATATATGGTAGATCATCTTATAAAAAGAACTAATAACGAACTATCAGGTTTTTTCTTAGATGATTATGATCTATTAATTTCAAACTACAAGAAGGCACTTGAATTGGGTAAAAAAGTAATCTTATTCGGAGTTTCCTATGCACTTTTAGATTTAGCCGAAGCAAAAATAAATCTTTCTGAAGCTCAAATTATTGAAACAGGGGGAATGAAAGGTCGAAGAAAAGAAATGACAAAAGAAGAATTACACGAAATTTTAAAAAATGGATTGAGTTGTAAATATATTTCTTCTGAGTATGGTATGACGGAATTATTTTCTCAATCTTATAGCGACAAAGATGGATTATTTAATATCCCTTCAACAATGGAAATCTTAATACGTGAGACAAATGATCCTTTTAACTATATTCAGGATGGAAAAACTGGCGGAATAAATGTTATTGATCTTGCTAATTTATATAGTTGTAGTTTTATATCGACACAAGATTTAGGAAAACGAATTGGAAATCAATTTCAATTAATGGGTAGATTTGATAATTCAGATTTGAGAGGATGTAATTTAATGATGGAGTAGGTTTTAGATTGAGTTTCAGATAAAGATAAAGATAAAGGTTGAGGTTGAGGTTGGAAATAAATTAATTTTAAATAACAAATAAATGACATTACAAACAATTTTAATATTACTAACAATTGGAATATTTGCAGGATTACTGAGTGGTTTTGTCGGTGTTGGCGGTGGAGTTGTAATTGTTCCAGCTTTGGTTTTTTTCTTGGGGTTGACTCAACATCAAGCACAAGGAACCTCATTATTTATTTTAGTTTTACCAGTGGGGATTTTGGCTGTTATGAATTATTCGAAAACATCAAATATTAATTGGACATATGGAATAATAATAGCTTTAGCATTTATTATTGGTGGGTATTTAGGCTCCAAATTATCATTAAAACTTTCGCCTTCAATTGTCAAATTAGCTTTTGGAATTATAATGGCTTTTGTTTCAATTAAATTAATTCTTTCAGGTTATAATTCGATTTCAAATGGAAAATAAAATTCATTCTTTAATAAAAAACCATTCCATTTTAATTTTTGAAAAAGTTAAAGGGTATAGAGAATATTTACATCGTTTTCCAGAATTATCTTACCAAGAGTTTGAATCAATGAAATTTGTATCTGAAACTCTAACTAAATTAGGTATCGAAAACGTATCAGAAGTTGGAAATACTGGAGTTGTTGGGATTATAAGAGGTAAACATCATTCAGTAGAAGAAGCTTGTATTGGCTTAAGAGCAGATTTAGATGCCTTACCAATTCAGGAAGAAAATAATGTTGATTATAAATCAACTGTTCAAGGTGTTATGCATGCTTGTGGTCATGATGTACATACTTCTATATTATTAGGAGTAGCTGAAATTTTAAATGAATTAAAAGATCAATTACCATCTCCAATTAAACTAATTTTTCAACCAGGAGAAGAAAAAAATCCAGGTGGAGCAACCTATATGATTCGTGATGGTGTGCTTAAAAATCCTATTGTAAAAGAAATGTATGCTTTACATGTTTTTCCTGATATGGAAACCGGAAAAGTTGGTTTCAAGGAAGGTGTTTATATGGCTTCTTGCGATGAAATTTATATTACCATTCATGGAAAAGGCGGACATGGTGCTACTCCTGATAAAACAATCGATCCTATTGTAATTGGAGCAAATATTATTACATCTATTCAACAAATTGTGAGCAGAAAATGTGATCCAACAATTCCATGTGTCCTGTCATTTGGTCATTTTGAAGGAATAGGAGCAACCAATATAATACCGTCTCAAGTTATATTAAAAGGAACTTTTCGAACGATGAATGAAGTTTGGAGAAAAGAAGCTTGGGAATTAATTAAAAACCATGTTGAAAATACTGCAAAAGCATTTGGAGGAACTGTTGATGTTGAAATTAGTAAAGGATATCCTTATTTAGAAAACAATCCATTAATAACTTCTAAACTAAGAGATAATGCAATCTCATTTTTAGGTTCAGAATCTGTTGAAGAGCTTCCAATTCGAATGACATCTGAAGATTTTGCATTTTATTCTCAAGAAATTCCAGTATGCTTTTTTAGACTAGGGGTCAGGAATGAATCAAAAGGAATAATTCATGGTGTTCACACTTCTAAGTTTGATATAGATCCCGAAGCTTTGAAAATTGGGGTGCAAGTATTTTGTTTAGCAGCATTTTAAAACAAAAAAGCTTACCAAAAATTAGTAAGCTTTAAAATTTAATACTGAAGAATTAATTTGCCATTTCACTCATAAATTTGATTCTCATTAAACGTAATTCCTCTTCAGAATAGTCACCATCAAATTCGTGATAAGCGGTCGTTAAATCGTCCGATTCTGCTTCTGAGAAATATCCATATATTTCTTCTTGGTTATCAGCATCTAAAATATCCTCAATATAATAATTAATATTTACTCTTGTACCAGATGAAACGATTGCTTCAATCTCTTCTATCACTTCATCAATTGATTTGCCTAGTGCCCTTCCGATATCTTCAAGAGGTAATTTTCTATCAATATTTTGTATTAATTGAACTTTAAGCATTGACTTGTTAACCAATGATTTAACAATCAAATCATTAGGTCTTTCAATATCATTGTCAATAACATAATTATTAATTAACTCAATAAAAGGAGATCCATAACGTGCTGCTTTTCCATTACCAACTCCCTGAATATTAGTTAATTCATCAATTGTAATAGGGTAATGAAAACACATATCAACCAGTGATGGCTCTTGAAAAATAACAAATGGAGGAATATTATTTTGTTTTGAAAGTGATTTTCTTAAATCAATAAGCATTGAGTATAATGCTTCATCAAAAGCTGCTCCTCCACCAGATATAATTGGAGTTTCATCGTCAATTGATGAATAATCATGCTCCTTCACAATGGTAAAAGAAACTGGATTTTTAATAAAATCACGACCTTTATCCGTTAATTTCATTACACCATACGACTCAATATCTTTAGAAATAAAACCATAAACAAGAGCTTGTCTAATTAATGCATTCCAAAAATTTTCATCTTTTTCTTTACCAATTCCAAATCTTGGTAATTGATCATGTTTATAGCTTCTAATATCAGAAGTAACACTTCCTACCAAATAAGAACAATAATGCTTGTATTTTTGTTGTTCTTGAAGATCAATTAATGATTCAAGTAACATTTTCATATATTCTTTTCCTTCGCTTTTCTCTTTTGGATGTTTACAATTATCGCATAAATTTGAACAATTATGCTCTTCAAATTCTTCTCCAAAATAATGAAGAATAAATTTACGTCTACAAACTGATGTTTCAGCGAATGAAACCATTTCATTTAATAACTGTTTTCCAATTTCTTGTTCTGCAATAGGTTTACCTTGAAGGAATTTTTCAAGTTTCTCAATATCTTTATAATTATAAAAAACTAAACAATCACCTTCTCCCCCATCACGACCTGCTCTACCAGTTTCTTGATAATAACTTTCTAAAGATTTTGGAATATCATGGTGAATAACAAATCTAACATCTGGCTTATCTATTCCCATACCGAAAGCAATTGTTGCTACGATAATAGAAGTGTCTTCCATTAGAAACATGTCTTGGTGTTTAGCACGTGTAGAGGCATCTAAACCCGCATGGTAAGGCAAAGCATTTATACCGTTAACTTGAAGTAACTCTGATATTTCTTCAACTTTTTTACGACTTAAACAATAAATTATTCCGCTTTTTCCTTCTTTTGAACGAATGTATCTAATTATTTCTTTTTCAACATCTTTTTTAGGTCTAATTTCATAATATAAATTATCTCTATTAAAAGAAGACTTGAATACTTTTGCATCCAACATATTCAGATTTTTCTGAATATCATATTGAACTTTTGGAGTAGCAGTTGCAGTTAAAGCAATTACTGGAACTTTTGAAATCTTCTCAAATATCTCTCTTAATCTTCTATATTCAGGTCTAAAATCGTGTCCCCATTCCGAAATACAATGTGCTTCATCAATAGCAAAAAATGAAACATTAACAGAAGTCAAAAAAGCTATATTTTCAAGCTTAGTTAGAGATTCAGGAGCAACGTATAATAATTTAGTGTTACCTTCTTTAACATCTTTTTTGACTCTAGTGATTTCACTTTTCGTCAATGATGAATTTAAAAAATGGGCAATTGTCTCATTATTACTAACATTTCTAATGGCATCTACTTGATTTTTCATTAAAGCAATAAGAGGAGAAACGATTACAGCTGTTCCTTCTAGTAATAAAGCTGGTAATTGGTAACACATAGATTTACCTCCACCTGTCGGCATAATTACAAATGTGTTATTACCATCAAGAATATTAGTTATAATCTCCTCCTGCGTACCTTTAAAACTATCAAAACCAAAAAATTTGCGCAATGCAGCCTTCAAATCATACTGAGTCATTCTTTTCTTTATATTATAGGTTGCTAAATAGCAATTGAAACATTGTTTTTACGAAAGTACAAAAATTAATGAGGTATAGCTAACAGATATTTCAATTTTTTTAATGTTTTTTAAAACCTCTCATTATCAGATAAATAAATTATTTTATTGAGGGTAAAAGTTTGAAACAAGGTTGTATTAAAGAAGGATTATCAAAATTATGCTAAAAAAATAGCAATTCAATTACCAAAGAAAACATTGCAATTCAACCGAATCATTAACTTTGCAAAAACTATGGTAGAAGAAAAGAATATGTCCTTTTTGGATCATTTAGAAGAATTAAGGTGGAGATTGGTTAGATGTGCTGTTTCTGTGCTCATTTTTTCAGTTATTATTTGGTATTACCAAGAATGGATAATGGATAATGTTTTTTTATCTATGAGTAAATCTGACTTTATCACCTTTCGTTGGATGTGTGATTTTTTAGGTATCTGTTCTGAAGATATTACATTAAAAATGCAAAGCACATCGCTTTCTGGTCAATTCTCTTATGCCCTAATGATGAGTATAATGGGGGGAGTTGTTATTTCTTTTCCTTATATATTTTATCAAATTTGGGCTTTCGTAAAACCAGGACTTAAGCAGAATGAAAAATCAATGGCCTCTGGAATAGTCTTTTATGTAAGTCTTTTATTTTTCTTAGGTATCTCTTTTGGTTACTTTATTGTAGCACCTTTATGTGTGCAATTTTTTGCTATTTTTTCAATAAGTAAACAAATTGAAAATATTCCAACCATAAGTTCATATATGAGTATGATTCTTTCTACCGTTTTTTATACTGGGTTATTATTCTTATTACCTGTGGTTTCTTATCTTTTAGCAAAATTAGGAATAATAACCGCTTCATTTTTAAGAAAATACCGTAAACATGCTATTGTTGGAGTGTTAATTTTATCAGCAGCAATAACACCACCAGACATAGTTAGTCAAATTGTAGTATCCATTCCTATTTTACTACTTTATGAAGTTGGGATTTTCGTTGTTGCTAGAGTTGAAAAAACAAATTAAAACGTGGTGAATATTAGTTAAAATGATTAAAAATTTCAACCTACTTATTTTTTTAATATTTTCGACTACTCTTTTTAGTCAAACGACAAAAGTGTACGGAAATGTTAAAGATGCTGTTACTAGTGAATCTATGCCATTTGTTAAGGTTCAATTTTACGATTCTAAAATTGGAACTTTTACAGATAGTATTGGAAACTACTCACTTGAAACTTATTACGCAACAGATTCTTTACAATTTATCTTTTTTGGATATCAAACTTCAACTATACCAATTAAAAAAGATGAAGTTCAAGAAATTAATTGCTTGCTGACGATTCCTTTAACTGAAACTGAAGAAGTAATTATTCGTCCTCCAGATGAATTACCATCAACAAGACTTCATAAACGGATTATTGCTAATAAGGATATTAATAACAAGGAAAAATTAAAATCTTACGAGTATGAATTGTATAACAAAATTCAATTCGATATTAACAACATAGGTGAAAAATTTACAGATCGAGGAATCGTAAAAAAATTAGATTTAGTAATGGACTATTTAGATTCTACAGATGATGGAAATAGTTATTTACCTGTAATAATTAGTGAGTCTATTTCAGAATATTACTATAAAAACAATCCTAAAAAGAAAAAAGAGATTGTTTCTGCCTCACAAATAACAGGAGTTGAAAATGTAAAATTAGATCAATTTGTTGGTGATATGTATTTAGATATGAATGTATATGATAATTACATTAATATTTTTAATAAAGCTTTTGTCAGCCCAATTGCAAACTTCTCACGAACATTTTACAAATTCTATTTAGAGGACTCTGCTTTTATTGATAGTAAATGGTGTTATAAACTTACTTTCAAACCCAAACGTACAGGAGATTTGACATTTGAAGGGGAAATGTGGATTAATGATACAACTTATGCTATAAAAAAAATGAGTGGTAGTATATCTCCAGGTGCAAATATAAATTACATCAAAGATCTGTATTTTGTTCATGAATTCAATTTAGTTGGACCAGAAGTATGGATGCTGACCAAAGAAGAAATGATTGCTGACATAAATATTTCTGAAAATGGCAAAGTATACGGTTTATTCGGAAGAAAGTACTCATCCCGAAAAAACTTTAAGATAAATGAAACATATCCAAACGATTTTTATAAGTCAGATAATACGGTAGAGGTTTTACCTGAAGCTAATTCGAGAGATGTAAATTATTGGAAAATGCATAGGCATATTCCGCTCTCAAAACAAGAAATTGGAATCAATGAAATGGTTGATTCTTTAAATAATTTACCTTTATTTAAAACTTTAAAAAACTTAACTTTCTGTTTATCTACTGGTTATTATCCCGTTGATAAATTAGAAATCGGAAACTTATCAAGCTTATTCAGTGTTAATCCAGTTGAAAAATACCGTTTTGGATTAGCATTAAGAACATCAAATAAATTTTCAAAAAGAGTTGAATTTGGAACAAAATTAGCCTATGGAATTGGTGATGAACGATTTAAATATGGATTTACTTTTAGAGCTAATCTAACTCCTAAAAAAAGAGGTTTATTATCTTCTTATTATAATTATGATATACAACAAATTGGTCAATCGACAAATGCTTCGTCTGTAGGATCTACCTTTGGAACTCTTTTTAGAACTGGGCCTTTAGATAAGTTAACTTTCGTAAAAAAAATAGGAATTAATATTGAGAAAGACATAAAAAAAGACCTAGTGCTTTTCGGAGGTTTTGAATGGAAAAGTTATGTTCCTCTAGGACTTGCTAATTATATTAAATTTAATCCTAAAACATTTCAAAATGACACCATTCATCAGATTAACACTAGTGAATTTACAGCTAGGGTAAGATGGTCAAAAGATGAAGAATATATAAATGCGACATTTGACAGAACTTCAATAACTTCAAGGTATCCTATTTTTATTTTACAAGGTGTTTTTGGAGTGAAAAACCTATTCGGAGGAAATTATAATTATCAAAAACTAGATTTTCAAATGGATCATACACGTCAGGTTGGTGTATTTGGAAATATTAGGTATGGACTTAATGCTGGTTATGTTTTTGGTGCAGCAGCCTACCCTTTTTTGAAAGTTCACGAAGGAAATCAATCGTATTGGTTGATGACAACTACTTTCAATAAACTAAACTATTTTGAATTTATTTCTGATAAATATGTTGGTGGTTATATTGAACAACATTTTGGAGGGCTAATTTTTAACCGTATTCCATTGATTAAAAAATTAAAATTTAGATTAGTTGCATCTTCAAGAATAACTTACGGTTCAATTTCCGCTAAAAATACGAGAGAAATGTTATTACCTTCGTTTACAAAATCATTTGGGAATATTCCTTACACTGAAGCAGCAGTTGGAGTAGAAAATATATTTAAATTGATAAGAGTAGATTTAGTTTGGAGATTAACGCATTTAGATCCTGGAGCAAGTCCATTAGGAATAAGAGCTAGAATGACTTTTAATTTTTAACTTTATACAACTAATAAGAATAAATTATCGTGAAATTATATACAAATTCAATTCAAAAAACATACAAGGGTAGAGCTGTTGTAAAAGGTGTTACCATTGAAGTGAATCAAGGAGAAATTGTTGGTTTACTTGGACCAAATGGTGCTGGTAAAACAACTTCCTTTTATATGATTGTTGGTTTGGTAAAGCCGGATCAAGGCACGGTCTTTTTGGATGATATTGATATCACAAAATATCCTATGTATAAGAGAGCGCAATTAGGCATTGGCTATTTACCTCAGGAAGTTTCTGTTTTTAGAAAACTAAGTGTTGAGGATAATATTCTAGCCATCCTAGAAATGACAAAATTAAACAAGGCGCAGCGTTTAGAACGTTTAGAACAATTATTAGAAGAGTTTAGTTTAACACATGTACGTAAAAATCTTGGGCATTCATTATCAGGGGGTGAAAAAAGAAGAACCGAAATTGCCCGTGCACTTGCTACAAATCCTAAATTTGTACTTTTAGATGAGCCTTTTGCAGGTGTCGACCCTATTGCAGTAGAAGATATTCAAAGTATTATTGCTGATTTACGTAACAAAAATATTGGTATTCTTATTACTGATCATAATGTTCAGGAAACACTTTCAATAACGGATAGGGCTTATTTACTTTTTGAAGGAAATATTTTAAAAGCAGGAACAGCTGAAGAACTAGCTTCAGATGAACAAGTTAGAAAAGTTTATTTAGGTCAGAATTTTGAACTAAGAAGAAAATAACAATAAAAAAGGTCACCGAGATGACCTTACACAAAATGATATTAAATCTATTTTGAAGCTATATCGTTATTTTCAATAGAATTTATACTTCCATAAGCATCACAATGTCCACCAGTTTTAGCCGATGCACAAGCTGAAAAAATAACAGACATTACTAGTCCGATAATTGTTAAGGTCAAAATTCTTTTCATTGTTTCTGTTTAATAAATTAAAATAACAGTTTTATTTTTCGTAAAATTACTCTAAATATTCTTAAAAAAAATGATTTAGAATTAATAAAATGATTTTTTAAACTAAATTCACTTAATTTACAAAATGTTAATAGATTGATGCGCTTAATATTGCTGATTTTCACGTTGTTCGCTTCCTCCCTATTATTTGGACAAAAAAAATATTATTTAACATTTTCGAATATTAATTATTCTCTTTTTAAAAAAAACATAACGACACAATTTTCGGATAGTTTACAAGCAAAAAAATACCTAATCGATCTTCAACTTTCAGCCATAAAAAAAGGATATATACTTGCTTCCATTGATTCTCTTTCCTATTCATCAAATGAATTAAAAACCTCTTTTTATTTAGGCCCAAAATTTGGAACTGCCAAACTTCAACTTGATGAATTGGACCTTCGATTTTTTAAACAGTATATGCATGTAAATGAACATTTTTTCAATGGTTTAGCTTTTACACCTCATGAGATATCTCGCACACTTCGGCAAATGCAAAATACATTAGAAAACAATGGATATCCCTTTTCAAAAGTATATTTAGACGATATAAAAATTGAAGGTACAAATTTAACAGCTCATGTGAAAATCGAAAAAAATGAAATTTATAATTGGACAGAGATTCATATCAAAGGAGATAGTTCTATATCTAAGGTTTTTTTATCAAATATTATAAGAATTAAACCTGGTGATAAGTATAGTCAACAGGAATTAAAAGAAATTTCAAAACGATTAAAACAAATTAATTTTTTAAAAGAAATCAAAAATCACGAAGTATTATTTACTAAAAGTGGAGCGGAACTATTTTTATATGTGAAATCGAATCCGATTAGTTCGGTAAATGGAGTGATTGGTCTACAACCGAATAGTAAGACAAATAAAGTAGATATTACAGGTGAAATTTCATTAAAACTTTTAAATATTTTAAAAAAAGGTGAACTTCTCGAATTTAATTGGAAAAGTATACAGCCTCAAACTCAATCTTTAAAAGGGAAAATTAATTACCCATTTATTTTTAAAACTCCTTTTGGAGTCGATGGTCAATTTAATCTGTACAAAAGAGATTCTACTTATTTAGAAATTAAATCAACTTTAGGTGTTCAGTATTTTTTAAAAGGTGGTAATTACTTAAAAGTATTTTACCAAAATTATTCTTCCTCTATTTTATCGGGAGGGAATAATAATCCGAAGTTTGTAAATCTTGGTAGCGTTAATTCAAATAATTACGGATTAGCTATATTGAGAAAACAAGTTGATTACATCCCAAATCCTTCAAGAGGGTTCATTTTAAATAGTGAAATTGCAATAGGCACACGTAAATCAAGGGTTTCAGATACAAGTAAAATTATAAATTCAAATACCTATAAAAGTGAATTAAGTTTAGAGTTTTTTATACCTCTAACAAATAGACATATTATTCGAATAGCATCTCAAAACGAATTTTATTATGCTCCAAAAATATTTCAAAATGAAGTTACGCGATTCGGGGGATTGACGACTCAAAGAGGTTTTAATGAGGAAGAATTGTTTTCTACAACTAAATCTTTAATGAGTATAGAATACCGTTTTTTAGTTGACCAAAATTCTAGAGCTTTTTTGTTTTATGACCAAAGTTGGTATGAAAATAATGCTGCAAAATATTATAAAGATCATCCCTTTGGATTTGGAGCAGGATTTTCATTCGGAACAAATATTGGGATATTTTCTATCTCTTATGCGCAAGGAAAACAATTTAATAATCCTATTTTGATTAAGAATGGGAAAGTACACTTTGGTTATGTAGCCTATTTTTGAGTTTAACCACAGAGGAAATCTGAGTAATTTCACAGAGTAGCACAAAGTTTTTTATAATTTATTAAATACTCGCTCTGTTAGATTTGTAATCCAAATCAATATTTCATAATATCCTGTAAGCATTTTTGAACTTGTTCTAGCTCTGTTGTTGTAATTTTTCCAATTTTTTCTTTTAGTCGAAATTTGGATAATGACCGAATATGAAATGTCAGTATTTCAGAAGTTTCTTTTAATTTATTGACGTTATTAGGGTTTAAAATGACATTTCCGTGATAGTTTTTTATTTTTGTTGTTAATGGGCAGCATATTAAAACTTGTGCGAAGTCATTCAAAGCATTGCCACTTATTATAACGACAGGCCTGAAACCTGCTTGTTCACTACCTTTAATTGGGTTTAATTCGGCAAACCATATTTCTCCTTGTTTCATTCTTCTTCTGTATCTGTCATATATTCTGCCATTCCTTCTTCAGCAATTTGTAGTATATCTACATCCTCTGAAAGACGTTTATATGACTTGATATAAGCCGATTTATTAAGTTGATCTAAATAAATGCGTAATGCTTTTTCAATTAATTTATTTTTGGGAAGATGCAATTCTTTAGCTTTTAAATTGAGCATTTCTAATAAATCATCCGGAAGTGTGCTAGTGAAAGTAGTCATTAGATTTGTATTTTATATGTATATAATACAAATATAAAATGTATTTATATGTTTTCCAAATTTTGATTAAAAATAGGAAACTTGATTTTGGTTATGAGGGTTATTTTTGATTTTTAGGAAGTTGAATACCTTTAAAAAAATCTTCTAGTGTGATTTCTAATAATTTACAAACTTTTATTAGTGTTTTAATCTCAAAATTTTTACCTGATTCTAATTTCCAATAAGCAGACCTCGACATATTTAACTCAAATGCGATATGCTCATAGTTATTATAACCTTTGGATTTTCTTAATTCTTTCAATCTAAGTGAAATTGCTTTAAATTCCTCTTCATTATTCACAATTTCAGTACCCTTTTCCATAAATCAAATTTCAATGGAAAAATTATTTTATACTACTCCACTATACACTATAAAATACACTCTATAATACACTCTATAATAGAATTTATTTTAATTTTACTAAACTATTTAATCTAATAACATAAATTTATGAAAACCAAAAAAGCTTATTTAATGATTTTGATGAGTGCTTTAAGCCTTCTTAATGCTTATTCTCAATTACCTTCTTATATCCCCTCAAATGGACTTGTTGGCTATTGGCCATTTAATGGGAATGCAAATGATGAAAGCGGTAATGGAAATAATGGGACAGTTAATGGTGCAACTTTGACAGCTAATAGAAATGGGGTTGCTAACAAGGCTTATAATTTGAATGGGACTAGTAATTATATTAACTTGAATATAACAATTACAAGCCCATTTTCAGTTTCTATTTGGGTTTGTGTTAATAATTTCAAATCATATTTAAGTAATACAACAGGAAGTATAATTATTGGTAATTTAAATAATTTATATTTAAACACAGGCTTTTCAATTGGTTTAGATGGTCGTCCTACAAATTATGGAGCAAATGGTTGTTCATTTTGGGGGCAAGCTTCAAATCCTAATATTACGTCAAATAACTTATTTATATTGAATAATTGGAGAAATATAATTTGTACATATGACGGGACAACATTAAAATATTATGATAATGGTCAATTAATTGGTTCATTTATTGGAACATATAATACTAACCAAAGTTTATTAACTATAGGAGCAGCAAGATTAAACTATTTAGGAGGTAATGGTCCTGATCTTTTCTTAGATGGAAAAGTTGATGATATTGGAGTTTGGAATCGCTCTTTAAACCAACAAGAAATCACAGCATTATATAATTCTTGCTCATACCCAACCTCAACAATAACCCCACAAGGTAACACAACTTTCTGTCAAGGTGGTTCGGTAAATTTAAATGCATCAATAGGTGCAAATTATACATACGAATGGTACAATAACGGTAATATTATCAATAATGCTACTTCAAGTATATACAATGCTGCTACAAGTGGTGATTATACCGTAAAAGTAACAGATGGCGCTTGTAATACAACAAGTTCTGTTATGGCTGTTACAGTAAATGCCAATCCTACAGTATCTTTAAATACATTGAACAGTGTAGTATTTAAAACAAGTTTACCTATTCAATTAGTAGGAAATCCTTCTGGAGGAACTTATAGCGGTGATGCAGTTTCTGGAAGTACATTCACACCTGTAAATGCAACATTAGGAAAGAAAACAATTTCGTATAATTATACTACACAACAAGGTTGTAGTGGTAGTGCAAGTCAAACAACTATTGTTACAGATTCAGTTGGTAACGTTTGTAGCACTTATGACAACTTAAAAATCAAAGTGAAATTTACCGCGGGTTTGTATGCTAATACTATAAATACTATCAAGTTTTACCCAAATCCAACAAAAGATGTTTTATTCATTGATAATGGAAATTACCAAGCAATGATTGGGTATTCTATTAAAATTGTTTCATTAGCAGGAACAGTTGTATACAACCAACCTATTACTTCGCAACAAGTTCAAATATCAATGAACCAATTTGCTACAAAAGGTTTATACATCGCACAAATTGTAGACTCAAACAATACAATTGTAGATTCTAAAAAAATTGTTTTGGAATAAATGAGAATTTAAAAATTTATCCCAAATGGGTAGATAAAAAACGGTTGTTTCAAATGTGAGACAACCGTTTTTTTTTGAATTGAAATTTTATAGATTTTCATACGCTCCGCTGGATTTATAATCCTGCGGAAATCTGAAGACGAAGCTAAAATTTTGTTTATATTATCCAATTAATTAAAATTAATCAAGCGTTTGTCTGTTTCTATCGATTGGATTTCAAATCCAAATTAATTTTTAGTTCAATTTTAATGCTTATAACAACCGCAGGATTATAAATCCAGCGGAGCAGAGCAATTTTTATTTCAATTTTAATCCTCAAAATAACTGCAGGATTGTAAATCCAGCAGAGCATTTAGAAATAGGAACGTTCAACAATTGAAATAAAAAATCCGCTTCCTTATTCAGAAAGCGGACTTTTACATAATCTATTACTAATTAAGCTACTACATTCGCATAACTTTCAACACTTGGACACGTACAGATTAAGTTACGATCTCCGAAAGCATTGTCAATTCTACGAACTGGAACCCAATATTTGAATTCTTTTAAGTATGAAACTGGATATACTGCTTCTTGTGGAGTATATGGATAATTCCAATCTTTATTGATAATACAATCAGCTGTATGCGGTGCATTTTTCAATAAGTTATTTTCTCTATCTGCGTGACCATTTTCAATTTCTTTGATTTCCTTACGGATACTAATCATTGCTTCAATGAAACGATCTAATTCTCCTTTGTCTTCACTTTCTGTTGGCTCAATCATTAATGTACTTGCAACCGGGAAAGAAACTGTTGGAGCATGGAAACCATAATCGATTAAACGTTTTGCCATATCAGCTACTTCAACATCAGAATTTTTCTTGAAATCACGGCAATCTAAAATCATTTCGTGAGCAACTGTTCCATTTTTACCTGTGTAAAGAATATCGTAGTGACCTTTTAAAGATGC